>DASSQB010000105.1:0-4436 GCA_035702725.1 Terriglobales bacterium
ATGCTTCGGGCCTGAAGGCCCTCAGCATGACGCCGGTGGAAAAAAATTTCCCGGCGGAGCCCTCGCCCCGGTTGGGCTGGCGACGGAAGCCCATGTACTCGGCCACAACCTTCAGCTTGTCGTTGAGCACCACGCGTGAGCTTAGAGGCCGCTCCCGCCTCTCCGGATACATAAATCGCAGGTCAAAAAAGCGCACCACGTAGCCCGGCGGGCTTTCTACCTTCTCGGTTTCGGTGAGCGGATAATGCGCCCAGTCCAGGTAAACCCGCCCCAGATAGCTCTTCTTGGCCGCCAGCGTCACTGGGGTTTCTTCGGGCTTGTAGTAGGTTTTGGCTTCGTTATCGGGGTCAACATCGGGGGCGAGCGAGTCCACGTGCATGGTCTGTAAGAAGTCTTTGGTTTCGACCACGCCCATCCATTTAAACGGATTCACCCAGTATGGGTAAGCAGAGACGCGAATGGGCTCGGCGCCGTCATAAAGGCGCGCCTGCATGGCGGCCAGGGCGTGGCGATGTTCGAAGTCGCGAACGCCCCACAGCAGCAGCATTCCGGCCAGGGCCAGGATAGCGCCGGTGCGTCCACGGGGCCCGTGCTCGCGGACCCCAATTTCCTGATGAATCAGGCCAAACAAGGCCGGCATCAGCAGTCCAGCCACCAGAATGGCCCACAACACCGGCTCTATGATGAAGACGATGTCCCAGGAGTACCAGCGGGGGTAGAAGGGCGAAAACGGGCGGACGCCGTAGTTGTTGGTGAAATCCAGCAGAATGTGGCTGAGCCCGCCCAGGCAGGCCAAGCCGAAAAGCAACCCCCAACGCGGCGGTTTGGCCGCCTTTCGTCGCCAATGCCAAAGGCTGTAGACACCCCACACCACCACCACCGTCAGCGCCGCCATCATGGGCACGCCGACCAGCGTGTGCGTGATGCCGCGATGATGGGCAAAGCCGTAAACCGGCCCATGGAAGTAGCCCAGAACGTCCAGGTCGGGCGCTTCCGCGGAAAGCACCAGGGTGACGGTAGCCAGCGCCGTCTTGCGGTTCAGTCCGGCGCGGCCCA
Organism: Terriglobales bacterium; assembly: GCA_035702725.1. Classification (GTDB taxonomy): domain Bacteria; phylum Acidobacteriota; class Terriglobia; order Terriglobales; family Acidobacteriaceae; genus JAICWP01. The sequence goes on from DASSQB010000105.1 coordinate 1,057, forward strand.
TGCAGGCGCCTGTCAGGAAATGGGTGAGCGGCTCCAAAGGTCAGGAGAAAAGCATTCAGGATACCGCATTGCCCACGCGCGGCGCGGTGGCCATCACGTGATCGCGAACTTTTTCCGTGGCCAGCGATTGCGGCACCAGCAGGGTCAACGCGCTGGGGACGACGGTCAACTCCACCGGCAAGCGGCCCAGCACTTCGCCATCGGCCTCCACATACACGTGCGACGAAGCGCTGCTGCCATTGCCTTCGCCAAGAGGGCGGCAGATCAGGCGCGTGCTGTGCGCCAGCTCCACTCCCGGCACCCGCCAGCTCCCGCCTGCCAGCGAGCGCAGGATGTACATGAGGTAGGGCAGCCGGCTGCTGGTCTTGAAGAGCACCAGTTGCACGTCATTGCGGCGCAGCGCCGCTCCCGGGGCCAAGCGGCGCAGCACTCCGCCAAAGTGCGTGATGCGCACCCCCAGTGCTTGCGACACCGCTTCCCGCCGCATCTCGCCGGTGCGCGCGTCAGTAAATTCCGCTTCGAAGCGCCCCAGGTCATGGGTAAGCCACAGGCGCAATGCTTCGGCGTAGTAGGCGCCCATGCCCATGCGCTGCTTCATGTTGGCATGCAGGCGGTAGAACAGGTCGGCATCCACACCCACACCGACAGCGATCACGAAGTAGCGGGTGCAGGGCTGGTCGTTTTTGTCGTGATAGGAGATGCGCCCCACGGCTATGCGCTGCGGACTGGCGGTGAGGGCGGCGCGCGCCGCCCGCGCCGGGTGCCGGGGCAAGCCCAAATCATGCGCCAGGGCGTTCGCCGTGCCCATGGGAATGACGCCCAGCGCCGCCTGGCTGAAAACCAGCCCCTGCAGCACGTCGTGGATGGTGCCGTCGCCACCGCAGGCAAAGACTGCACCGCAGCCATCGGCCACCAGCTGCCGCGCCTGCTCGCCCGCCTGGCGCGGGCCTTTGCTGGCCACAATGGTGGCGCGCACCCCGCCCCGCTGCAGTTCCGCCGCCGCCGCTTCCACCTGGGCGCGGCGCCGCTCGTCCTGCCGTCCTGAAGCCGGGTTGTAGATGAGGGCCGCTGTGCGAAGCATGGGCCTGCCGCCTGGGTGCCCAACCCTCTAGGTTAGCAGCTTCCGCCAGGTTGGCGGTGTAGCACGGGGACACTTCTGGCAGGAGCCAATCGCCAATTGCCGCTCCCGCCTGCTTGTGCTACTTTGAGCCGCCATGCGCTTCCCGTTCCAGGGCGCTGCGCCCCGCGCCGCGCGCCGCCTGCCCCAGCGCGCACCCCTGCCCAAAATGAAGACGGTGGAGGCGGGCGCAGAATACGCCTTCGCACGCATGGGCGGCGATTTCTACGACTTTGTGGAACTGAGCTCATCGCGGCTGGCGTTTGCCCTGTTCGACTTCGCGGGCAAACGCGATGAAGCCATGGAAATTGCGGCCGCGGTGCAGGACGTTTTCCGCGCCCAGGTGCCGCAGCTTTTTGCCGCCGACCACGGCAATGATAATGAGGCCCTGGCGGAACTGGCCCTGCTGGTGAACCGCGCTATCTTGTCGGCCGCCGGCGGGGTGCATCACTCGCCCGCCTTTATCGGCTGCCTCAATGAGCTGGTAGGCACTGTGGCCTATTGCAATGCGGGACACACGCCCGGACTGCTGCGGCACAATTCCGAGGTGGATGTCCTTCCCGCCAACGCCCTGCCCCTCGGGCTCTTCTCCCATGCCACCTACGAGCCCCAGGTCAAGGTGCTGCAGGCGGGCGCATCCTTGCTGCTGGTTTCGCGCGGCCTGGTGGAGAGCAAGTTCCGCAACGAGGAGTTCGGGCTGGAGCGGCTGCGTCAGGCACTGCTGGGCATGGCGCCCACCGACGCCCCTGCGCTATGCCGCCGGGCGCTGGACTGCGTCGAGGAGTTTACCCGCTCCCCCCTGCTGCACAACGATGTGACCGCCATCGCGCTGGTGCGAAAATAATGAAGTGGCAATCTGGCCTATTTTCACGGAAAGGAAGCAGGGCGACAGCCCGCCGTGTTCGCGCACGCGAGTTGACGGCCTGCGTCACGCGATCGGTCCTGCGCCTCGCTGTTAACGGTCATTTTCGCGTATTCCGGCAGCGTGTTCGCCGGGCGCGTTTTCGTTCGCACATGCATGCGACCCTTCGGCGATTCGCAGTACCTCTGAATCCCGGCTGGCCACTCTCCTTCCACACCAGCAACAGGTAGAGATGACCAGGCGGGTTTCCTTCTCTGTGAGACGGATGAACGCGTTGGGCTGATGAACCACTGTCGTTTGCACCCTTCGGGCGAGGTCCACAACGTGAAACGGCCTGTTCAGTCGTTCTCGCCAGGTATGCCTGCAGCTCCGCAATGATGTCGATCGAACAGCGCCTTCATCTCACGTTCCGCTTCATCCTCGATGCGTTGATAAGATTGGAACGTCGTATTGCAGCGCTCACAACTGGCGAGCGCGATCGGAGTCAGCTTGACGATCTTGAATTTTCGTTCCTGCATTCGCGACGGGAAAAAGACTTTCGCTGCCTTGTGCAGCAGCGCGGCGCCCACCCCAAGCAGAACAGATTAACGCCGGAAGCTGCTTTCGTACAAGCCTGAAATTAAAGGAGTTACACTGTTTACACCCATCGGGGGATAGCAGCGGATGCTGTCCATAGCGCCGTCCTCATCAGGGCTGGTACCGCTTGCAACTTTTGCTCAGTGTGAGCTGGGGCTGCTCTTGCCCTGGGGTGGCGCCAACTCATCGGCCGTTACGAACTGCGGTTCGATGTCCACTGGGATGTCATGCAGCCGGTCCAGCGCCTTCTGCACCTCTGGCCGCATCACCCCGTAGTGCTCCAGCATCTGTTTGGCGCTGGCGTAGTTGCCCTCCGCCTCAATGGTCAGAAAATCGTGGTCGAGGTCGCGCACCGCATCTTTGATCCTGGCCATATCCACGGAGAAAGTGCCGTCCTTGTTGGCTACAAAGCCGCCCTTATCCAGCAGGTAATTGAGCTGCACCGCGGTGCCTTTGCCATGGGCCTCGTTCAGCCCAAAGCGAATGCTGCGGAAGGCGGAAGCCAGAAAGGTAGTGTAGAGCTGGCGCTGCGCTGCTTCATCGCTGGGCAGCACGCCTCCCAGGCCCATCTGCTGGCTGTGGTCCATCATGTACTGCAACGCGAAAAGGCCGGTGACGTCGGCCTTGGCCTCTTCGATGGCGGCGTAGAGCTCCTTCAGTTCCTTGCGGGGCGAGGTGTCGCGGCCCTGGACCTTGATTTGCTGCGGACCCAACCCGTGCATCAGTTCGTGGGCAACGGTGTGGGTGAAGAACATCTCGAAGTTGACGTCTTGCTGGGCGGCCGCCGGCAGCACCCGCCGTGAGATGGGAATCAGCGCCGCCTCG
>DASSQB010000106.1:0-4489 GCA_035702725.1 Terriglobales bacterium
ACGAGGGCTACTGCATCCCGCGCCGTGCTAGTGACCGCTGATCCCGATGCCTGCAGCGGATGCATGATCGGCTGGAAATGCAAAAGGCCCCCGCAGTGGAGGGCCATTTCTGAAAAAACCGAGAACTGAGGAATATCCCTAGCGCAATTCTTCCATTACTTCTTCCAGCACCTTGCGGCCGGGTCGTGTTACTTCCTGGGGCAAGGTGGCCAGCGGCTTGTCCGTCATGTTCACCAGGTCAATAAAGTTGGGTGCTTTGGTGTTGACGTAGAGCACGCCGGTCAGCACCTCGTTCTTTTCGTGCGCCTCCAGCAAACGGGTAATCGCGCCGATGCGGTTGGTGGGGTCGTAGTCCTCTTCCAGCTTGCGCAGGCGAAGCTGCGAACCATCGTGCATGGTGACGTCCACGGTAGTACCGGGGTCGTAGTCCACGCTGATGTCCTCGAACGCCGGCACAAAGTTCACCTCGTGCAGCGGCTCATCGTGGTCCTTCATGTATTTGTAGGACTTGGTCGAGCCCTCATGGTCGTTGAAGGTCACACAGGGCGAAATCACGTCGAGCATGACCGTGCCGCGATGGGCGATGGCCGCCTTCATCATGGCGTGCAGCTGCCTCTTATCACCGGAGAAGGAACGCCCCACAAACGTAGCGCCTAACTGGATGGCCAGCACGCAGGTGTCGATGGCGGGCAGGTCGTTGATGACGCCGGTTTTAAGCTTAGAGCCGACATCTGCGGTGGCGGAGAACTGGCCCTTGGTGAGCCCGTACACGCCGTTGTCTTCGATGATGTAGATGATGGGCAGATTCCGCCGCATGAGGTGAATGAACTGGCCCATGCCGATGGAGGCAGTGTCGCCGTCGCCGCTCACGCCCAGCGCCAGCAGATTGCGGTTGGCGAGCACGGCCCCGGTGGCCACCGAGGGCATGCGCCCATGCACCGCGTTGAAGCTGTGGGAGCGGTTCATGAAGTAGGCCGGACTCTTCGAAGAGCAGCCAATGCCGCTAAGCTTGGCCACACGCTCGGGCTGCACGCCCATTTCGTACATGGCTTCCAGAATGCGCTCGGAGATGGCGTTGTGGCCGCAGCCGGCGCACAGCGTGGTTTTGCCCCCCTTGTAGTCAAGAACGCTCAGCCCGATGCGGTTGGTCTTGGGCGTGGGTGTGGATGTGCTGGCCATTTACTTGCCCTCCATGGTCATGATCTCGTCGGTTACGGAACGCGCATCCAGAGGCAGGCCGTGGATGTGCGCGATGCTGCGCAGGCGGGTGACGCGCTCGGGCGCCACATCCAGCTTGAGCAGCGAGAGGAGCTGCGCATCGCGGTTCTGCTCGACCACGTAAACGCGCTCGTGCTTCTCGATAAATTCGTGCACTTCGCGGGTGAAGGGATAAGCGCGCACCCGCAGGTAGTCAACTTCCAGGCTGTATTCGTTGCGCAGCTGGTCGCGGCTTTCGGTGATGGCCCAGTGGGATGTGCCGTAGGCGATGATGCCGATCTTCGACTTGCCGGTGTGCACGTCAGGGCGCGGCACATAAGAGCGCGCGGTTTCGAATTTGCGGTTGATGCGCTCCATGTTGCGCTCGAAGTCGTCCGGGCGCTCGCTGTACTGTGATTTCTCGTTGTGGCCGCTGCCGCGCGCAAACCAGGCAGCCTGCGGATGCTCCGTGCCCGGCAGGGTGCGATAGGGGATGCCGTCGCCATCCACATCCTTATAGCGCTGGAAGCCGCCTAGCCGCTCCAGGTCTTCCTTGCTCAGAACCTTGCCCCGGGCGATGGGCTTCTCCGGATACTCGAATGGCTCTGACATCCAATTATTCATGCCCAGGTCAAGGTCCGAGAGCACGAAAACGGGGGTCTGGAACTGTTCCGCCAGATCGAAGGCCTCGCCGGCGAAGCTGAAGCACTCGTGCGGCGACGACGGAAACAACAGGATGTGCTTGGTGTCGCCGTGGGAGAGGACAGCGGTGGAGAGCACATCGCCCTGCGAGGTGCGGGTGGGAAGTCCGGTGGAAGGGCCGACCCGCTGGATGTCCCAGATGACCGCAGGAACCTCGGTGTAATAGGCCAACCCAGTGAATTCGGCCATGAGCGAGATGCCCGGGCCGGCGGTGGCCGTCATGGCGCGCGCGCCTGCCCAGCCGGCGCCCACCACCATGCCGATGGCGGCGAGCTCGTCTTCCGCTTGCACAATGGCAAAAGTGGCCTTGCCGTCCGGGCCGATGCGGTACTGCTTCATGTAATCAATCAGGGTTTCGACCAGCGAAGATGAGGGCGTGATGGGGTACCAGGTCACGACCGTGACTCCGGCAAACATGCAGCCCAGGGCGGAAGCGGAGTTGCCGTCGATAATGATTTTGCCCCGGTTCTTGTCCAGGCGCTCGATGCGGTAGGGATCGTTCTTGGTCAAGCTGGCCACGGCGTAATCGTAGCCGGCGCGCGCCGCCGCCAGGTTCAGTTCCGCCGCCTTGACCTTGCGGGCAAACTGCTTGCGGATGGCTTTTTCCACTTCCGCCATGTCCAGGTTCAGCAGGCGCGCCACCACGCCCACGTACACCATGTTCTTCACCAGCTTGCGCAGCTTGGCTTCCGGGCAGACGGTCGCCACCAGCTTGTCGTAAGGCACAGAATAGAAAATCAGGTCCTGACGCAGGCTGCGCAGGTTGAGAGGCTCGTCGTAGAGCACCACCGCGCCATCGGCCAGCGACATGACGTCTTCCTGGGCGGTCTCCGGGTTCATGGCCACCAGGAAGTCAATTTCCTTTTTACGCGCGATGTAGCCGTCTTTGTTGGCGCGGATGGTGTACCAGGTGGGCAAGCCGGCGATATTGGATGGAAACAGGTTCTTGCCGGAAACGGGCACGCCCATCTGGAAGATGGTGCGCAGCAGCACCGTGTTGGAGCTCTGGGAACCGGAGCCGTTCACGGTGGCTACCTGGATGCTCATGTCGTTGACGACGGGCTTGCTGGAAGGTCGCCCGGCGTGCTGAATTGCTACATCAGTGGTGGCCATGGGGTCTTATCCTTCTGCGTATTACGGGACTGGAATAGATCTGCCATTGTGGGGAAACTATTTATTATACAAACCTTCCGGATGGCGGCAAAGCCGCGAGGGGCGGGGGAACAGGACTGGTAACGGCCCGGACACTACTCTTCGCGGAAGAACTGCGCCATCTGGCGGAACTTATTGTATCGTGTAGCGACCAATTCCAAAGAAGGGATTTTTTTGAGCTGGCAGTAGTTCTTCTGCAGGGCGGAATCGAGCAGCGCGGCGGCGGCATCGTGGTCGCGGTGCGCCCCGCCTTCCGGCTCCGGCACTACCTCATCCACGCAGCCCAGCTCCTTCAGGTCGGCGGCGGTAATGCGCAGGGCCTGGGCAGCCAGCTCCTTCTTGCTGGCATCGCGCCACATGATGGAGGCGCAGCCCTCAGGGGAAATCACTGAATAGATGGAGTTTTCCATCATCAGCACGCGGTCAGCCACGGCGATGGCCAGCGCCCCGCCGCTGCCCCCTTCCCCGGTGATGGTGGTGACGACGGGCACCTGCAGGCGAGCCATTTCCCGCAGGTTGCGGGCGATCGCCTCGGCCTGCCCGCGCTCCTCCGCGCCCAGGCCGGGATAGGCGCCAGGGGTGTCCACGAAGGTAAAAATTGGTCGGCCGAATTTCTCCGCCATGTGCATGGCGCGCAGCGCCTTGCGATAGCCCTCCGGGTTGGGCATGCCGAAGTTGCGGTAAACCTTCTGCTTGGTGTCGCGCGCTTTCTGGTGCCCCAGCACCAGCACCTCGTCGCCGTGGAAACGCGCCATGCCGCAGATGATGGCGGGATCGTCGCCAAAGGCGCGGTCGCCGTGAAGTTCGCTCCAGTCGGTGAAGATCCGCTCCACATAATCCAGCAGATAAGGCCGCTGGGGATGGCGCGCCAGTTCGGTCTTTTCCCAGGCGTTCAGATGGGCGTAGATCTGCTGGCGCAGCGCATTGACGCGCTCGTGCAGCTGCTGCAGCTTGCGATGGGCTTCCTGGTTCTCCCCCGCCAGGGATTCCAATTGCTCGATCTGCTGCTCGATGCGCTCCAGTTCGTGTTGTGCCTTGATTGCCGATTCCATCTTGGTCTCGTGGCCGTCGCGCGACGCTTCCCACAACGACTCCACCATGGAAAGCAGGAATTCAGAAACGGCAAACACGCCGTCGCCGCTCTCCCGTCCCCGGGCCGCACCCGTGCCGGCTCCGCCCGCGCCGTGTTTCGTCGTGACTGCCACTTGCTTCAATCAATTATCCGCACGCTGCCACGGCCGCAGAGCTCCTCCACGCGGTCAATGAAGCTGCGGTCTGGTTGGACATTATAGCCTTCGGCTTCCATCACCACCATGAAGTCGCCCTGGCGTTCCACGTCAAACAGCACCTTGGCGGCCCCTTTGCGCTGCGTGCACAACGCGAACAGCTCATCCACAGTGACCTCAGTGGCTGATTCCAGGGGAATGCGAATGCGCAG
>DASSQB010000107.1:0-5209 GCA_035702725.1 Terriglobales bacterium
GGCCTCTACCGCTCCGACGACGGCGGCGACAAATGGGAACTGGTCAATCCCGACCACCGCTATACCCAGCGCGCCTGGTACTACATGCACGTTTTCGCCGATCCCAAGGATCCGGACACGCTCTACATCATGGACGTTGACTTTCACAAATCCACCGACGGCGGCCACACCTTCAACAAGGTGCACTTGCCCCACGGCGATAATCACGGCCTGTGGATTGATTCCTCCGACACCAAGCGCATGATCGCCGCCAATGACGGCGGTGTCACCGTTACGGTGGATGGCGGCTCCACCTGGAGCAAGCAGGACAACCAGCCCACCGCGCAGTTCTACCACGTCATCACCGACAATCGCTTTCCCTACTACGTCTACGGCGCGCAGCAGGACAACACCACCGTGGGCATCGCCAGCCAGGGCTCCATTGGCGGCATCAGCGAACGCGACTGGTACCCGGTGGGCGGCGGCGAATCGGGCTACATCGCGCCCTATCCTCCCGACCCCGAGATCGTTTACGCCGGCGAATACCAGGGCCAGATCACCCGCTTCAACAAGCACACCGGCGAAGTAAAAGACATCTCTGTCATCCCCCAGCTGACCGACGCGGTAGGTGCCGCCAAACTCGACCACCGCTTCCAGTGGACGGCCCCGTTGCTGATTTCGCCGCACGACCCCAACCTGCTCTTGCACGCCGGAGAGCGCATATTTGAGACCACCGACCAGGGCCAGCATTGGGAGGCCATCAGCCCCGACCTGACCCGCAACGATAAGAGCAAGCAGCAGCCCTCGGGCGGGCCCATCACCATTGACGACACTGGCACCGAGTATTACGACACCATCTTCGCAGTGGCCGTGTCGCCTCTGCAAAAGGGCTTGATCTGGGCCGGCACCGACGATGGCCTGGTGCAGCTTACCCGCGATGGCGGCAAGAACTGGACCAACATCACTCCCAAGCAGATGCCGCAGTGGAGCCGCGTGGACCTGATTGAGGCTTCGCCCCACGAAGCCGGCACCGCCTACGTGGCCGTGGACAATCACCAGAACGACGACGACCACCCCTACATTTTCAAAACCACGGATTTCGGCAAGAGCTGGAGCAAAATCACCAGCGGTATCCCAGAGAACGTCTTTGTGCGCGCCGTGCGCGAGGACCCCAAGAAGAAAGACTTGCTGTTCGCCGGGACCGAAAGCGCCGTTTTCGTCTCCTACGATGGCGGCAAGCAGTGGCAGTCCCTGCAACTGAACCTGCCCACCACGCCCGTGCACGATCTGGTTATCCATGACGACGACCTGGTCCTGGCCACCCATGGCCGCTCCTTCTGGGTGCTCGACGACATCAGCCCGTTGCGCCAGTACAGCTCCTCCATCGCTCAGCAGGACGTTCACCTCTACACTCCCGCCACGGCTTACCGGGTGCGCATGCCGCACAGCTGGGACAAGCCCATGAATGAAGGCGAAAATCCGCCCAACGGCGCGGAAATCTATTTCAATCTGAAAGCCGTGCCCAAGCAGGCTTCCATTGAGATTCTGGATTCCAAGGGCGAGCTGGTGCGCAAGGTCACCAGCAAAGATGTAAAAGATTTGGACGAACCCGCCGACCCCGACGACGAAAAACCCAAGAAGGAGATGGAGCTGCAGGCCGGCATGAATCGCTTCGTCTGGGATCTGCGTTACCAGGAGGTACCGCGCCTGCCCAACTACTATCTCTACGAATACCAGGGTGGCACTAAAGGCCCCATGGTGCTGCCGGGCGAATACCAGGTGCGGCTTACGGTTGACGGCAAAAGTTACACCGCTCCTTTACAGGTCAAGCTGGACCCGCGGGAGCACGTTTCTCTAGCTGACCTGGAAAAGCAGGTGTCCCTTACCCGGCAGATTCAGGCCGAGCTGACCCGTGTGTACGAGACCGTCAACCAGATCTGGGACCTGCGCGCCCAAACCCATGAGCTGCAGAAGCACTTGGCCAGCAGCGAAGGCGGCGCCAAGCTGGTCTACACGGCCAGCCAGCAGCTCGACCGTAAAGTAGCGGACGTGGAAGACGCGCTGGTGCAGATGAAAATTTCCGCCAACGAAGATTCTCTCCGTTACCCGCCTGGGCTGGACGCCAAGCTCTCCTACCTGGCCAACTACGTAGAGGGCGACAACGATTCCGCGCCCACCGCAGTAGCATATGAGGAGTTCGACAACCTGAAGAAGCAGAGCGACCAACAGCTTGCCCGCTGGTCCGGCATCGTAAGCACCGACCTGGTCAACTTTGAAACCCTGATGCAGCAGCAGAAGGTGCGGGCGCTGTTCGTAACCGGGACGGCCCCGAGCTCTCCCGGCCCTGCCAAATAGCGGTCTCGTGTGGGGGCGGGGCTTTGCCCCGCCCCCGTTTTCGTTTGTCATCCTGAGGCAGCGCGAGCCATGCTTGCATGGTGAGCGCAACGAAGGACCTGCTTCTGCTGGGCAGAGGCACGGTTCGTCTACCTCGCCGGCGCGGCCGCCGAATCGCGCGCCTTCAGCGTGGCCTTCATGACAATGTGCCGGGTGGGAATATCTTCCCCGCGCAAGCGCTCGAACAGCAGCCCCGCCGCGCGCGCTCCCATCTGATAAGCGGGCTGGGCTACGGTGGTAAGCGCAGGATTGGTAAAGCTGGCCAGTTCCAGATCATCAAAGCCAACCAGCGAGACGTCTTCGGGACAGCGCAGGCCGAGTTCGCGCATGGCCGCCAGCACGCCCAAAGCGACCAGGTCGTTGGCCGCAAAGACCGCGGTGGGCCGCGGCGAAAACTGCAGCAGCATCAGCGCCTTTTCGTACCCGCTCAGCCGGTCGAAGCGGCCCTCCTGAATATATTCCGGAGCAATGCTGATGCCGGCTTCGCGTAGCGCCCGTTTGAAGCCCTTGAGCCGTTCCACCCCGCTGGTCACGTGCAACTGCCCCGCGATACAAGCAATCCTGCGGTGTCCCAGCTCCAGCAGGTAGCGGATAGCCTGGTAGGCGCCTTCTTCGTTGCCCACGGTCACCGTGTCGCCCTTCCAGCCTTCAGGGCACCGGTCCAGGCAAATGACGGGTATCTCACCGCCGGTGCCGCCGGCCAGCGCCACCAGCCGGCTGTCAGCCGAAGGAATCACGATTAGACCGGCCATGCGGTACGCCCGCAGCTCGTTGAAGTACACCTGTTCCTTCTGCGCGTCATTATCGGTGTTGCACAGCATCAGGCGGTAAGAATTCTGATAAGCGATGTCCTCCACTCCGCGCACCACCAGGGGGAAGAAGGGATTGGATATGTCGGGAATGATGACGCCGATGATGGTGGTCTGATTGCGGCGAAGGCCACGGGCCAGCAGGCTGGGCTGGTAGCCCAGGCGCTCGATGGCCTCCAGCACGCGCTTGCGCACCGGCTCGCGCACGCCGGCGGTGTTATTGATTACGTGAGAGACGGTGCCCACCGACACGCGCGCTCGCGCCGCTATCTGGCGCATGGTAATGCGTTTGCTTTCGCGTGTCGCCATTATTCTCCCAGAAGCTTACACCCGGGCCGAATCGTCGGGCTTCCCCCTAAGCCCCGGGATTCTTGCTGTCTCTGCTATAGCGGCCACTGCGCCACGAAACCTTTGTCCGCTGGCCGATTCCGTCCGGCTTCGTTCCGATTCTAGTATCCAGAGCAGATCGAAGCACAAAAATGTTGGCAAGCCGCCATACGGCGGTTTAGTATTACGCGCCCCTTTCCTTCCCCCGGTTTGGGAGAGGGCCTTTCACCCCCTTGACGGCCATGCCCAAACCCGTGGTGGTAATCGGCAGCGTCAACCTGGACCTGGTCGCCAGCGTTCCCCATATTCCCCTTACCGGTGAAACCGTTACCGGCACCAGCCTGGAACGATTTTACGGCGGCAAGGGCGCCAACCAGGCCGTCAGCATCGCCCGGCTGGATTACCCCGTCCGTATGATCGCCAAGGTGGGGGATGACGATAGTGGCGAACTGCTGCGGCGCGGCCTGCGGGAGGCCGGAGTGGACGTTCGCGGCGTTACCAGCGCGCCCCAAACCCCCTCCGGCACTGCTCTCATCTTCACCGATCCCAGCGGCCAGAACAGCATAGTAATTGTCGCCGGCGCCAATGGCAGCCTCCTGCCGGTGGACCTGGCCAAATTTGAAACCCTGATTAATTCCGCCGGCATCATCCTGCTGCAGCTTGAGGTGCCGCTGCAGACCGTGATTTACGTCGCGGAAATGGGATATCGAAAGAATATTCCGGTGATGCTGGACCCGGCGCCGGCTCGCGAACTGCCTCCCAAGCTGCTTCTGCAGACCGCCTGGCTTACTCCGAATGAAGTGGAGGCCAGCATCTTGTGTGGCCATCGGGACAAAATACTTTCTCCCGCCCAGGTTCCACAATGTGCTGAAGATTTGCTTTCCCGCGGGCCGCGCCACGTTGTTATCAAGCTGGGTGCGCAAGGCGCTTACCTGGCCACTCGCGACGGCTTGCGCCAGCACATTGCCCCCTGCAAAGTGCGCGCCGTGGATACCACCGCTGCCGGCGACGCCTTTAACGGTGCTTTGGCAGTCGCCCTGCTTCAGGGCAAGAGCCCAGTGGAGGCCGCCACCTTCGCTTCCGCGGTAGCCGCTTTGTCCGTCACCAGAAAGGGAGCGCAGCCCTCCATGCCCACCGCACAGGAGGTCAGCAAGTTCCTGAAAAAAACCAAGGTAAGTAACGCCCCGGTGCCCGTCTGAGTTCGACCGCCGGTAACCCAGAGGTCGCAGCCAAAACCGGGGCTGAGTTCCCCAGCTCCTTCTCTTGTGCTGCTACACCGATGCCTCTGTGACGCGAGCTCCCCCGCCCGCGTGTGACGCAACCCGCCTCACATCCGCGAAAATGAACCCGTCCCGGGCGACTACCTGTCCGACAGCAACTTCTAGTTCACGCCGGAACATCGGTCCGGCATAGGCAAAGGAGTGAAACTCTCCTCGTTCGCCGCACCGATCCACCTCAGCCGGCAAGTCCTGCAGCAACTTCGCGTCGAACTCTCGTCCCGCAAAGCTCGCCTCCAGCACTTTGGGATCAACGCACGTGAGCTTCGCGCGCAAACCGCTGGCAATCATCTGCTGCGCCAACTCCGCCGTGGGCAAGCCCCAGATCGGAAACAGCGGCTGCAATCCGGTATTGCGCATCTGCTTCTCGCGATAAGCGCGCACATCCTCGAGAAACAGGTCCCCGAACGCCACCGCCTCAAT
>DASSQB010000108.1:0-30167 GCA_035702725.1 Terriglobales bacterium
CAGAAGGTGGTGAACGAGTTGGTGATGTACTTGTAAATGCTGTTGAAACAAGGAATTGAATTCGAAACAACTTAAGCACAAGGTCCCTCGGCTCGCGCTCACCTCGCAAGCTCGGGTCGCGCTCGCTCGGGATGACAGTCACAAAGATTCGTTGCACTAAAGCTGACCAGGTCACTCCATGTTTCAGGTAATTCGCTCACCCAAGGTTTACGACGTGTGCATCATCGGCTCCGGCGCCGCCGGCGGCACCGCCGCCAAGGTGCTCACCGAAGGCGGCCTCAGTGTGGTCCTGCTGGAGGCCGGGCCGCCCCTGGTTCCCGCCAAGGACTTCAAGGAGCACATGTGGCCCTACGACCTGCCGCATCGCGGCGAAGGCGTGGGCGGCAAGCACCGCAGCGGGATTGAGTCAGTAGGCGACGAATTTCTGGCCCCTAACGGCTTCTGGAGCATCGAAGGCGAGCCCTACACCACCGCTCCCGGGTCCACCTTCTACTGGTTCCGCTCCCGCATCGTGGGCGGCCGCACCAACCACTGGGGCAGAATCGCGCTGCGCTTCGCGCCCGTGGACTTCAAGCCCCGCTCGCACGATGGCATGGGCGACGACTGGCCTATCAGCTACGGGGATGTGGCGCCCTACTACGACAAGGTAGAGTCTTACATTGGAGTCTTTGGCACCAAGGAAAACATTCCCAGCGCGCCGGATGGCGTCTTTATGCCGCCGCCCAAGCCGCGCTGCACAGAAATATTTATCAAGCGGGCCTGCGACAAAATCGGCGTAACCTGCATTCCCTCGCGCATGGCCATCATCACCCAGGAGCACAATGGCCGTGCTGCGTGCCACTACTGCGGGCAGTGCGGGCGAGGCTGCATTCCCGCATCCAACTTCAGCTCCAGCCAGGTGATGATTCCGCCGGCGCAGAAAACCGGACGTCTTACCCTTATCACCAACGCCATGGCCCGTGAATTAATCGTGGGCAAAACGGGTAGGGTGGAGGCCGTTTCCTACATTGACAAGAAAACGCGCAGCGAACAGCAGGTGCGCGCCCGCGCCGTAGTGCTGGGGGCAAGCGCCTGCGAATCGGCGCGCCTGCTGCTGAACTCGCGCTCGCCCCTTTTTCCTGACGGCCTGGCCAACGGCTCGGGCGTGGTAGGACGCTACCTGACCGACAGCGTGGGCAGCAACGGCGCCGGCTACTTTCCGCAATTGGCAAAAATTCCGCCCCACAACCACGACGGCATCGGCGGCATGCACCTCTACATGCCGTGGTGGAAATACGACCGCAAAAATGAGTTCCTGCGCGGCTACCATATTGAGTTCGGCGGCGGCCGCTACATGCCGGGAGTGGCCGAATTCGACGATGTGTGCGATCAGTTCGAGGGCTATGGCGCCGCCCTGAAGGAGAAATGCCGCGAGAGCTACGGCACGGTCATCGGTTTTGCCGGCCGGGGCGAGATGATTCCCAATCCCGACTGCTACTGCGAAATTGATCCTGATACGGTGGACGAATGGGGCATCCCTGTGCTGCGCTTCCATTGGAAGTGGAGCGACAATGAGCTGGCCATGGCGGAGGACATGCAGAACACCTTCCGCGAAATCGTGGGGGCGGCGGGCGGAACCTACATCGAATCGCGCCTGCCAAAGAGCAAAATTTCCAGCGGCGGGGAAATCATTCACGAGCTGGGCGTGGTTCGCATGGGCTCCGACCCGCGCAAGTCGGCGCTCAACAGCTATTGCCAGGCGCACGAGGTAAAGAATTTGTTTGTGACCGACGCGGCGTGTTTCGTCAGCAACGCCGATAAGAACCCGACCCTGACCATAATGGCGCTGTGCTGGCGGGCTTCCGAGTACTTGCTGAGGGAGGCGAAGAAGGGGAACATCTGAGGTGTGGTTGAATTCTTGCTTTCCCACCCTTTGCAGAAACCGCAAAGGGTGGGGCACCCGAAAACAGGAACTATGACTATCACTCGGCGCGACATTCTCAAGACCTTAGGAGCAGGGGTGGTTGCCGGCTCCGTGCTCAAGGTCATTCCGGCGCAGGCGGCAGAGTACGCGCACCGCATGGTGCTGCAGGAAAAGAGCAAATCCGGCGCGTACCAACCTAAGTTTTTCACCGCCCACCAGTACGCCACGTTGCGTAGCCTGTGCCAGACCATCATTCCGCCGGACGACCATTCCGGCGGCGCCATCGAGGCGGGCGTGCCCGAATTCATTGACCTGCTCACCAGCGAAAATACCGACTACCAGCTGACGCTGGGCGGCGGATTGATGTGGCTGGATTCCACCTGCAGCGACCGCTACGGCAAGATTTACCTGGACTGCACTCCGGCGCAGCAGAAGGAAATCCTTGACCTGATCGCCTACAGCGAAAATGGCGTGAAAGATCCGCGCCTCAGCCAGGGGGTGAGCTTCTTTGCCTGGCTACGGAAAATGACCTGTGACGGCTTTTTCACCAGCGAGATCGGCATCAAGGACCTGCAATACATCGGCAACACATTCCGCCTGGACTTTCCCGGTTGCCCGCCGCCACCCGAGAGCTAGGAAGTTATCAGTAGAGACGTTACTTGTAACGTCTCGCGCAGAGAGGGAAGAGGGAACTCATGAGCGACAACTCAAACTGGCGTGCCAATCGCCGCGAATTTCTCACCGCCACCGGCGGTCTGGTTGCCGCCACGCTGGCTTCGGCGGAGCCGCTATCAGCACTGTCGGCTCCCCCGGGAGAAGGGGCAACTTCCGCGGCCCAGCCGACTCGGGACCAGGGTTCTGCGGGGAATTCGCCGCGCAAGCTGCTGATCGGTGTCTTCGACCCGGTTTATAACAACCTAAGCCTCGACCAGATGCTGGAGAAGATCAGCGCCCTGCAACTGGAAGCGGTGGAGATCGGCACCGGGGGTTACCCCGGCGATAGCCATTGTCCGGTGCAGGAGTTGCTGGCTGATCCGGCCAAGGCGCGCGCCTGGAAGAAGAAATTCGAAGACCGCAACATCCGGGTGGCGACCTTCAGCTGTCACGGCAACCCGGTCCATCCTGACGCCAAAATCGCTGCCCGTGACGCGCAGATCTTCCGCAACACGGTTCTGCTGGCCGAACGGCTGGAAGTGTCGGTAATCGTCGGATTCTCCGGGTGCCCAGGCGGCAGCCCCACGGACACGATGCCAAACTGGGCGACTTACCGCTGGCCTCCGGAGTACGCCCAGATTCTCGACTGGCAATGGAAAGAAAAAATTATCCCCTACTGGAAAGAAGCAGCCAAATTCGCCCGCGAACACGGCGTACACAGGCTGGCCTTCGAGATGCACCCCGGCTTCTGCGTCTACAATCCCAAGACTCTGATGCGTCTGCGCGAAGCGGTGGGCGAGGAGATCGGCGCCAACTGCGACCTCAGCCACCTGTTCTGGCAGGGGTGCGACCCGGTGGAGGCGATCCGCTTCTTGGGCAAGCAGGGCGCCATTTACCACGCTCACATGAAAGATACGGTGCTGTTCAAGGACAACATCGAGAAATACGGAGTGCTCAACTTTGCGTTTGAGCCTAAGGACATACCCAGCGCTTCCGCCATCTTCCGAGCGGTAGGCTACGGGCATGGCGCCAACCTATGGAAGGATGTGATACGCGCCTACATGGAGGTGGGCTACGACGGCATACTCAGCATCGAAAATGAAGACCCTATCCTTCCCGGCGAGGTCGGGGTGGAACGCGCTGCGTATGTCCTCAAGAATGTGAGGCAAGAACTGCTGAATTCCGGCGCAGGCGGCGCTTAATAGCAAACACCGAGGTAACCTGTTGTATTTCACAACACTTGATTTGCTGGGGTGTCACAACGCTGTCAAGTTCTTGCCGATTCCCTTTGGTTACCGCGGGTTGATTTTTTTCCCCTCCGCTTGTGACCTCCATCACAGTATTTGCGTGATGGCCTCGCTAAAGTACGTCCAATTAGGCAGGACTGGGGCCAAAATCCGAGTGGACTGGGTGAATTGCGATGGAAACGCAACGCAAAACCATCCTGATTGTTGATGATGACGAGCAGGTGCTGATTGAGCTGGAGCGCCTGCTGGAAGACCAGGGGTATAGCACTACTACTGCCTGGAGCGGCCGCGAAGCTCTGCAGTCGCTGCAGTCGAAGTCCTTCGATTTCGTGCTGTTGGACGGCGACCTGCCGGATCTGACGCGCGAAGAGTTAATGCGACAGGCGCGGCAGCGCTCGAAGTCCTATTGGATTGTGTTGCAGCCCCGGACACGCTTTCGCCCGGAATCAGTATCCGCCAACTCGGTATGCAAGTGGGAACACGGAGCCATTCTTTCCAAGCTGCGTGATTGCCTCTCCGGGCGCGAGCACATTGCCGCCGGCAGCCGCCCCGGAAACGTGGCCTGAGACACCCGTCCATTGCGGAGACAAGCCTGAAGCGCAGTTGTCCCTTCTTGCCGCCTGAGCGGCCAAGGGTGCCTGAGCAATTACGAGTTCACGTCGCTGAGGAAGGATGAAAGATCTACCTTGTCATCCTGGCGGGGCGAAGAAGGAATCACAGTAACGTTACCACCGGCACCCGCTGCAGCCGCCGATTGCTCCGCGCCCAGCAGGGGCGCAACTACGCGCAGCGCCTCGATTTCGACGCGCAACTGCTGCATGCGCGCCTCCTTCTGCTTCAACACCTCTTCGATGTTTTTCATGGTGGGTCCCCGTTCGGCGGCCAAGGCACGCCCGCAGCGCGCCTCAGCCAGCCACTGTCAGCAGGAGGGTAAGCGCCGCTGCTACCGGCAGCCAGATAACCAAAGGTACTGGCCCTGCGGCTATTATCCAGGGCTTGCGCGCTGCCGTTGAATTCAGGCCCATGCACTCCATCTTCTCGGCACACTTTACCCCATGCCCACCCTTCTGATATGAGTTTTCTGTCTTAAATTGTTAAGGAATTAGGCCTAGCTTGCAGTAACTTCACTCTCGGGAACCCTTTGATCGCGCCTAATTATCTTTCTGGCGGTTTCAGTGTAGCCACCATTCTGTGCTGGGGCAGCGCCGATTTTATTGGCGGCATAGCTGCCAAGACCACAGATTCCTTCCTGGTGGCCGCCCTGGCCCACGCCAGCGGTTTCCTGGTGATGGCTTCAGTGGCGCTGGTGGCGCATGCCGCATTTCCAGCTACTGGCCCGATGCTGTGGGCCCTGGCGGCAGGCGCCTGCGGCGGCGTGGCTCTGGCATTTTTTTATCGTGCCCTGGCCTCCGGCCATATGGGGTTGAACGCGCCAGTGGCCGCCCTCCTGGCCGCCGCCATTCCTGTGGCCTTTGCTTTCACCGTAGAGGGCATTCCCCATCCCCTGCAGGTGGCAGGCTTTGTGCTGGCCGGTATGGGCATATGGTTCATCTCCAAGCCGGACCACATTACCGGCCGGCCTAAGGGACTGGGCCTGGCCCTATTGGCAGGACTAGGGTTCGCCGGGTTTTTTCTCTGCATCAACCAGACCGGCGACAGCTCCGCATTGTGGAGCGCGGCTCTTTCCCGTTGCCTCGCTTTTTTTCTGGTTTCGCTGATCCTGGCAGTGAAATGGCGACGTGGCGGTGTGGCCACACGCCTTGCGTGGCTGGGGTTGCTGGCGGGAGTGCTGGATGTGAGCGGCACAGCATTTTTTGTGCGCGCCGATCAGACGGGGAGGTTAGATGCGTCAGTGGTGTTGTGCTCACTGTATCCCGTGATCACGGTACTGCTAGCGGTGGGTTTTCTGAAAGAACGGTTCACGCGGGTGAAACTGGCCGGGATAGCGGCGGCGGTGGCAGCCGTGCCCTTGATTGCGCTGAAGTGAAGCAGGTTTCAAAGTTTCAAGGTTTGAAAGTTTAGGTGAGCCGGCGGTTGCCGGGAGCTATCGACCAACTACCAACTACCGGTCCGCAAAATGTCTCTTTCTGGCCGCCTCTACTCGCCTGACGGCGCCCAGGAAGTCACCGTAGAGGTAGTAGGCGACGTCGGCGCTGCCGGCGGGAACCAGGTCGCGAACCCGGCTGCCGTACTTCTGCCGCAACAGGCGGGCGAGCAATTCAAAGCGGTGATAGTCCTCGGAGCACGCCTGCTCGCGATAAATCACCTGATCGCCGTGGCGGATGATCCAGTGGCGGAGCTCTTCCGCGCCCCTGCCGACGATTTCCAGATCCCAGGTGAGAGTGAATTCGAGAGCCGAAATCTCCGGCAGACGGCGGAGAATTTCCTGCGCCTCTTCTTGCCGCTGTTCACGCCAGGCGCGGGCAGTGGGCGGTTTGGCGTTCCCACTCATGTTGGTGGTATCTATTCTACGGAAGCGGCGTGGAGCACTGGAAGTTTCCCCGTCGAATCGTGGAGACTCAGGGCGAAGGGGCATCTGCCGGCACGCGACCTGGTTTAGACAAGCTACTGCGTTGCCTGGGACAAGCTACTGCGTTGCCTGGAAGGTGCAGAGTCTTGCAGTACTCATGCAGTGCTTGTCCGCAGTTGTGCAAACGTATTACTGAAGTACACCACTCCTGGCCCCACTCCTTTGTCACAGCCGGTCGTATTCAGCTATGGTATGCTCATGCGGTTGGAGCCGGAGTTTCCCCCAGTTAGAGAGCTTACGTGTCCATCCCAGCAACGCAACCCCAGTCTCCCTCCCTCCTAGCACCGCGTGAGCCGGATTCGCTGGCGAATACCGGTCTGCGCCAGACGCTCCTGTACGAACTGGCCACCAAGATCATTTATCTGAATGGCGAACTTTCCACCCTTGATCTTTCCGACCACTTGCGGCTCGGCCTGCCGGTGGCCCAGGAAATCTTCTGGTTCCTGCGCCGTGAGCAGTTGTGCGAAGTGACCGGGATGGTGGGCAACATTCACCGCATGACCTGCAGCGCAAAGGGCCGGGAGCGCGCCCAGCAGTTGTTGGAAGTGAATCACTATGCGGGCGCGGCTCCGGTGTCGCTGGAAGACTACACGGCGCAGGTGCGGGCCCATGCGACTACCGGCAAGGACGTGCGACCTGCGGATTTAGAGAGGGTGTTTGCCGACCTGGTGCTCGAACCCGACGTGCTCCCCAAGCTGGGCGCCGCCGTGCAATCGGGGCGCGCCATTTTCCTATACGGTCCCACCGGGACGGGCAAAACCAGCGTGGCCGAGAAATTGGGCGAGGTGTTCGGCGAGCACCATGTATGGATTCCACACGCGATAGAGGTGGACGGCGATGTGGTCTCCGTGTACGACCCTGTGGTACACACCGCCCTGGAACTGCCCACCAAGGGAGTAGACCGCAGGTGGGAGCTGTGCCGGCGGCCGAAGCTGGTAGTGGGCGGTGAACTGACGCTGGAGATGCTGGACCTTGGCTTCAACTCCGCCACTCGCTTCTATAGTGCTCCCGTGCAGATGAAGGCTAACAACGGAGTGCTCATCATTGACGACTTTGGGCGGCAACGGGTAAGGCCTTCGGAACTGCTCGACCGCTGGGTTGTTCCTCTGGACCGCAAGATTGACTTTTTGACCCTGCGCAGCGGCAAGAAAATTGAGGTACCGTTCGACGTCATGGTGGTGTTTGCCACCAATCTCAATCCCGCCGATGTGGTGGAGGCCGCATTCCTGCGCCGCGTGCAGACCAAAATCAAGCTCGATCCCGTGAACCGGGAAGCATTTCACGAGATTTTCCGCCGCGTTTGTGCATACAACCAGCTGGAGTACCACAGCGCGGTTGTGGATTCGGTCATCGCCGCTCTGGAACAAGCCGGAGAGCCTCTTCGCCCGTGTTATCCCCGCGACCTGGTCAACCAGGTCTGCTGGGCGGCAAAATATGAATCACAGATGCCCCGCCTGGATATCCCCAGTTTGCAGCGTGCCCTCTCCTCGTATTTCCTGTCTTGAGGGAATGGCTCTCGACTCCTGGGCATCCAATTCATGACTTCGCTAACTGAGGCCTAAACTAATGGATGTAGCAGTTTGGTTCATCAAAGGCGCTCTTCTCGTCCTTTGCGTGTATTTCATGGTGTACTTAATCGAGGCACGCTGAGAGCGCGCCTTGTGGAGGCAAACCTCGAGGCATGTACTGCGCGCACGTAGTGGGAGCGCGGCCCAATTTCATGAAGGCGGCGCCGGTAATGCGGGCCCTGGCGCAAGAGGCCGGCGTGCGCCAGACTCTGGTGCATACCGGTCAGCACTACGACCAGAACATGTCAGACGTTTTCTTCCGCGAGCTGGAAATCCCCGAGCCCGATTTCAACCTGGCTGTCGGCTCCGGCACTCACGCGGTTCAAACCGGGCAGATCATGATGCGCTTCGAGCCGGTCATCAAAAAAGACCGGCCTGACCTGGTGCTGGTCTACGGCGACGTGAATTCCACGGTTGCCGCCGCACTGGTGTGCAGCAAACTGGGCATCCCGGTGGCACACGTGGAAGCCGGCCTCCGCTCCTTCGACCGCAGCATGCCCGAGGAGATCAACCGCCTGCTGACCGACCAGATCGCCGATCTGCTTTTTACTCCTTCAGAGGACGGCGACCAGAACCTGTTGCGCGAGGGCATACCGGCCAAACGCATTTACTTTGTCGGCAACGTCATGATCGACACCCTGGTACGGTTATTGCCCAAGGCGGCGGCTTCGCTGTCCGAGGTCATGCCTCCTCGCTATGCCCTGGTCACTCTTCATCGGCCCTCCAACGTGGACGAACCACAGATGCTGCAGGGAATCCTGCGTGTCCTGGGCGAGATCAGCCGCGAATTGCCGGTCATTTTCCCCATTCACCCCCGCACCGCGCAGCGCATTGCCCAGCTAGGTTTCCATCCTGGCGAGAACTTCCTGTTTTGGGAACCCCAGTCCTATCTACAGTTTCTGGCTCTGCAACAGCGGGCGACGATGGTGATCACCGATTCCGGGGGCATCCAGGAGGAAACCACTTTTTTGGGGGTTCCGTGCCTTACCCTGCGCGACAGCACGGAAAGGCCGGTCACCGCTACCGTAGGCACTAACCTCTTGGTGGGTCGTGACTTGAAGCGCCTGCAGGCCGAGGTTTGTGCCCTCCTGTCCGGCCGCCGCAAGCAAGGCAAAATCCCGCCTCTGTGGGATGGGCAGGCGGCGCAGAGGATCGCCACCATCATTTGTAAGCGGAGATGACCGCCTGACCGCGATAGTTTAGAATGAGCTTCGCGTCGGGCTGCCAGGCTGATATCAAGCCTGAATCGCGAGCCCTTCCTGCTTTTCCGGGGCGTTGTGGGCGGCACTCCGCTCCCCGGGCACGTTATGGGTGATAGTTAAGCATGGTTACGAGTCCCGGCGTACAACCTGGATCGCCCGATCCCTCAGGCACGGATTTTTCCCCTCCTCCGAGCAAGGGGCAACTCCGCACAGAAGCCTGGCGCTTCATCATCGTCGGCATCATCAACACCTTCGTTGACCTGGGTGTGCTCAACCTGCTTATCCAGGCGACCCACACCGGCGAGAAGGGCTTCGATTTCATGCTCATCAAGACCACCTCTTTTCTGGTGGCCGTGCTCAACAGCTATTTCCTGAATCGGAGCTGGACCTTCCGTGACAAGGGACGGCAGAAGAGTTTCCTGCATTCCGGCAGCCAGTTCCTGGTCGTAAGCCTGATTGGCGCGGTAGTGAACGTGGGCACCGCGTCCTACGTAGCCACCTTCGTTTCGCCCATCTCCGGCATGGAGAAACTGTGGCCCTCAGCGGCGGCCCTGGTGGGGACGGCTTGCAGTTTTGTGTGGAATTTCATCGGCTACAAATACATCGTTTTCACCTCCCGCGGCCAGGCTGCCTACCAGTAGCGCCAGCATTCAGCTCATTGCAGCTCGCGACCTCCGTCATGGCCACCGCCATCGGTGGATAATCACTCCTCTCCGCCCGCGTCGTCGGCTGCGGTCGCGCGCAGCTCGATTGCGGTCAGGCCCGCGCCGCGTAGCCGGCGATTGAGGGCAGGCAGGTCGGTGTTCTTCAGCGCGTTCCAGCGCTGCATCACGCTCGCGAAGTTGCGTTCTGTCTCTGCCAGAGCGCTCGTTTCCGCAACAGTAGGGGCGGCGTCGGCGCGGTCCACATCGCCATAGAGCGAGACCACATCTCCGTTTACGCGGGTCAGCGTGGCCGGTGTGGCAGACCCCGGAGATTCGCCAGTTTTGCCAAGCACTCCGTTCAGTTCGTTTTCGAAGGCGGCAATTGCATTTTTAGCCGGGCCGCTTGCCTGTGCCGTCAATTTGTGGAGCTGTTCGTCGGCGGAACGCGCCTGCAGGACGGCCTCCGCAGCCTGCGTCATCATGGAAGCCAGGCGCGTCTCCATCTGGAACTGCTGCTCGAGTCCGGCAGGCGGGGTCTTCACCCGCGGGTCCATCTTGACGGTCAGAGGAGCGGTGTAAGTCTTGCCGTCCACTGTGAGCCGCACCGTGTATTGGCCAGGCACGGCGCGCGGGCCCTGCGGCACGCGGGGCGTGTCGTGAGGCACGGCTGAGATGGGGTAGGAGTAGTGGGTGGCCAGCGGCGTGGTGTAATGCAGGTTCCACACCCAGCGGTGCGCGCCGGCTGCGGCCGACAGCACCTGCGGCATCTGGATCCAGTACAGCGGGATGAGCTGCTTCCGAAGTTGCTCTTCTGTCGGTTCGGGCTTATCGGTGCTGGCGTAGCGCCGAACCACCTTGCCCTGCGCGTCGAGAATTTCCAGCGTGACTGCGCCGGATGCGGGCTGGGCCAGGTAGTAATCAATGATGGCGCCGTCGGGCGGATTCTGGCCCGCAGGCTCATCCGGGGGAAGCGGCGTATCTGTGTAAGTGGAGCGGCGGACACGGTATGCCGGCGCGGGCTGGAACAGGTGCGCCGGTGAGGCCACGATTTCGGGGGTGAGCTGGCGCAGGGGCGAGATGTCGTCCAGAATCCAGAACGAGCGCCCGTGGGTGGCGACGATCAGGTCATCGTCGTGAATCCACAGGTCGCGCATGGAGCTGTGCGGCAGGTTCAGTTGCAGCGACTGCCAGTGGTCGCCGTCGTCGAAGGAGACGTATACGCCGCTTTCGGTGCCGGCAAAGAGCAGGCCCTTGCGCACAGGGTCTTCGCGCACAGTGTCGGCAGGGGCGTTGTCCGGCAGGCCGGTGGTGATGAGCTCCCAGCTCTTGCCGCCATCGTGGGTGCGAAAAATGTAGGGCTTCAGGTCGTTGATTCGGAAGCGGCTCACCGAGGCATAGGCAGTCTGATCGTCGAAGCGTGAGGCGTCCAACTGCGTAACTTTGCTCCAGGGCGTGAGCTGCGGCGGGGTGATGTTGCTCCAGTTCTGACCGCCGTCGCGGGTAATCCAGATTTGGCCGTCGTCGGTGCCCGCCCAGATGGTGTTCACATTCTTGAACGAAGGCGCCAGGGAGTAGATGACGCCGCGCTGCTCACCCGCCTTGGGGTTCACCAGCTTGCCCACGCTGGCAGGTGTGCCCGGATTCTGGCGGCTCAGGTCAGGACTGATGATTTGCCAGGAATGGCCGCCGTCGGTGGTCTTGAACAGAACGTTGGCCGCGTAGTACATGGTATGCGGGTCGAGCGGCGAGAACATCACCGGCTGGGTGCGGTCGGCCCGGTATTTGCCGCTGCGCAGGGGAATGGGGGTGACGTTCTCCACCTGGCCGGTGCTCCAGTGGAAGCGCGACACCTCGGTGCGGCCGGCGCCATAAACGATGTCGGGATCGAGCGGATCGGGGGCGGCGTAGCCGTACTCGATGATGCCCACGGGGCGCCAGTCGCGGAAAGTGATTTCGCCGTCGTTTCCCCGGCTCAGGGTGCACACCGAGCCGCTTTCCTGCTGCCCGCTGCACACCTTGTAGGGAAAATCGTTGCTGACGGCCACGTGGTAAAGCTGCGCCGTGGGCTGGTTGTACCACGAGCTCCAGCTCTGGCCGCCGTTGACCGTAACAATGGCGCCCTGGTCGCTGACCAGCAGAATGACATTCGAGTTGTCCGGGCTGATCCAGAGGTTCTGGTAATCGTCGCCGCCCGGCGCGCCGCGGAGGCTGGTCCAGGTTTTGCCGCCGTCGGTGGAGCGGACAGTCACCAGGCTGGCGCTGTAGACCACATCGGGATTCTTGGGATCAACCCGCGGTATGGGCAGGTCACCGCCGCCAATGCGCATGGCGGGGCGCGCATCCTTGGTGACTTCGTACCAGGTCTGGCCGGAATCGTCGGAGCGGTAGAAGCCGAGCCCGGCGGCCGATTCGTAACCGCCCGGCTCGGTGGTGCCCATGGTAGCGTAGAGACGGCTGGGCTGGCTGGGCGCAATGGCTACGTTGACCTGGACAAGATTCCTGGGCAAGCCGTTGCTCAGCTGCTGCCAGGTGTTGCCGCCATCGCTGGATTTGAAAAGACCACCTGCAGTGCCGTTGAACTCGTTGTTGTCTTCCCACGGGCCCTCGCGCGCTTCCCACATGCAGGCGTAGAGCACGTTGGGGTTCGAAGGGTCCATCTCGATATCGCAGCCGCCGGTGTTCTCATCCTTGTAGAGCACTCTTTGCCAGTTCTGGCCGCCATCGGTGGAGCGGTAGATGCCGCGCTCGGTGCTGGGCCCGTAGGGATGACCAAGCACGGCGGCAAATACGCGGTTGGGGTCGTGCGGGTCAACCGCCAGGCCGGGAATCTGCTGGCTGTCGGGCAGACCCATGTTGGTCCAGCTCTTGCCGCCATCGGTGGATTTGTAGATGCCATCGCCCACGGAAAGATCGGGGCGATGCAAGCCTTCGCCGCTGCCGACATAAATGATATTGGGATCGGAAGCGGCCACCGCGATGGCGCCAATAGACTGCGTAGGCGCGCCATCGAAAATGGGATTCCAGGTGCGGCCGTAGTCATCCGACTTCCACACCCCGCCGTCGCCCTGGCCTATGTAAAACACATTGGGCTCACCGGGCACGCCGGTGGCGGCGCGCGTACGCCCGCCGCGGAATGGCCCAATCATGCGCCAGCGCATCTGCTGATACGGGGAGATGGGAATCTGCTGAGCAACAGAGGTGGCAGCAAGAGCAAACAGGGTCAGGCAGGCGGCAGCAAACATCGTTACGCGAGCTAGTCGGATCAAGGGGACCTCCACAATAAATCGAGCCGCACAGGATAAACCATAGGCAGGGAAAATGAAGAATGCGCGGGGCTGGCTTGCCGCCCTTCGGCTGTCGGTGGGCCGGTGGCACGAAAACCGTAAAGGTGCTAACGCCTGTGTTCAACAGTACACTGTGGCTAATCGGTCCAAGCTTAATCCTTCCGGGGCGGGTCGAGTGTCCAGGGTGGGACAACGCCTATCGAACGGGCATAGGCGATCTGCTGACCAAGGTGCTGTGCGATGTGCTGAACGATATAGAGCAAGACGCCCCGTTCCGTAATCTTCCCTCCGTTCCAATCCAGAGTCTTTTCCAGATCCGCGTCGGACATGTGGCGGAGCGCCATCTTGGCGTGAGCGTAGGAAGCCTTGAGCGTCGCGATGATTTTTGCTTTGTCGGTGGTTGACTGCTCAAGGGTTTTCGTATTAATCCCGGCCGGGGTGGGAGTACCCACGAGCTTGTAGAGATTATAGTTTGCAGCGCTGGCATGCAGAAAAACCTCGGCGATCGTGCGCACATCCGGGGACGGCCTCCATGTGTATCGATCGGCGGGGATGGCCTCGGCCAAACGGACGAACTCGCTCTCCTGGATCATGACTTCGGCCATCACTTCCGAGCGGTATCCGGTCACGCCGGGAGTTCCGTCGCGGTAGGGGTAGACTTGCGCTGACATGCGGACTGCGCTCGTCATCATCACAATCAAACAGAGAGCTGAGAGGACTCGGAACATGCGGGTCTCCATTGCTAAGTTAGCAACTGGTGGGATCAGCGAGATTATACCCACTGGCCGCGATGAGTTCTTGACGTAACATCGCCATCTCACTTTTCAATAGGGCAAGGCCGGATTCGGATTTGAACCAAAAAGTCGGCTCATTTTGAACGGAGTGTTTGCTGTAAGCGCGCTCTCTCCAGGCACGACCTCAGGATTTCAGCCACGGTATTCAAGTGCCGGGTGAGGCAGGTGTGGTGGTCCCCAGGAACCATGTGAAAGTCAACTTGTGGCGACACTTTGCCCCAGCCCAGGGTCGGGTCGGAATGGGCACCTGTTCGCCCTTCGGAAACCAGCAGCGTTATGGGAGCAGAGTAGGGCTGCGCCACATATCCCCGCACGAGCCGGCGGAAATGGAAGGTGTACTCGGCCTGCTTCTCTTCGAACCCACTCCGCGCGTTGGAAGCTGCAGGAGCGCATGGGCGGAGTTCTGCCCTCTCCCTCTGACCATTGCGCGCAAAAGTTCTGCGCAGCCACTTGGCAGCTTCGTCCGCGATCATGGCTCGATTGTCCAGAACAAACTGCAGGCGCTCCCGGCCGGAAATCTCCTTCCAGTAGGCGCTGAAAAGATTCTTTCGCAAAACCAGATCACGAGTTTCTTCCTCGTTGAGGTTAGGCACCTTGGCAGCGAGTCGGAGCAGCTTGCTTGCCAGGGAGGTTTTGCTGTTGTGCACTACTGTATCGAAGATGAAGAGCAGGTCCACCGCTTCGCCACGGCGAAGCAACTGTTGCGCAAGCTCGAATGCCACCAAACCGCCGTTGCAATAACCCCCAAGGAGATACGGCCCGTGTGGCTGCACGGACAGCAACGTCTCCAGATGGGCAGACGCCATTGCTTCAATGCTGGCGGGAAGAGGCGTCTCGAACCGCTTCAGGGGCTGAAGAGCGTAAAACGGAAACTCCTCTCCCAAAAAGCGCGCCAACCTTATGGAGTACAAACCGGCGCCGGAATAATCTCCATGAAGATAAAAGAATGGCGTGTGGGAAGCGGATTGCTTTCCAGCCACCAACCAGGGGGAAGGCTCGGCCGTCCATTGCTCAACAAGAGTGCTTGCCAGGCGCTCAATGGTGGCATCATCCGCCAGGATGGAGGGAAAGAGCTCTTTTCCGAATGCCTGTTCGATTTGAAAGAGAAGACTGGCGGCCAGCAGAGAATCGCCGCCGAGATCAAAGAAGTCATCTCGTATTCCGACGTGATCTACTTTCAGGAGACCCTTCCAGAGTTCAACGAGTTGTGCCTCGGTATCGTCTCGGGGCTCGTCGGAATCCACTTTCGCCCGCTGTTGTTGCACAGCCCGGCGATCAATCTTACCCTGCGGAGTGACAGGAAGTTCATCAAGAAGGATGAACAGGGAAGGCACCATATAACGGGGGAGCCGTTCGCGGAGGGCACGACGCAGGACAACTGGAGCGGTGGCATCCTTTGCCGTGGGGACCACGTAGGCAACGAGAACGCGGTTACCGCGCTCATCCTCCTGAGCGGCCACAACTGCCTGTCTTACACCCGGCACGGTGAGCAGCGCCGCTTCTACCTCCGCCAACTCCACACGATTGCCGCGGATTTTTACACGCGAGCCCTTGCGGCCAAGATGAACCAGCGCTCCGTCGGGGAGCACTCGCCCAATATCGCCAGTTCGAAACGACCGTAAATCGCTTCCCGCCGAATCAGGCGCAAAGGCCGCCTTGGTCTCCTCCGGCTTCTGCCAGTAGCCCACGGCGAGATAACGGCTGCGAACCACAATTTCTCCCACCTCGCCGGTGCCAACAGGTTGCCCGTCCTCTCCCAGAACCAGCACTTCCATGTCCGGAACGTTGTACCCTGCGGGCACGAGGTTGCCATCAACGGCGCCATTCCGGGTGCAGTATTGACGAATCATGAACGTTTCGGTTGAGCTCAGGGCGTTGACAAACAGGCAGCTTGGAGAGAAATGGGCCTTAAACAGCTGCAATTCCCTACTCGATACCGGTTCACTGCCCAGCTTAGCCACGCGCAATCTCGGGAATAGAGACTTGCCCGTCAGGGAAGCCGCGAAATGGCGAAAAGTAGAGGCGCTGGAATGATAGATCGTGATCTGCTCATCGCTGAGCCAGCGGGCCAAACGTTCCAGTCCCTCTTCCTTGAATCGGAAAAAACATAGGGCCGCGCCGTTGAGCAGCGCTGAATATGTTCCGGTAACGGCTTGCGCAGTGGTGCGCGAGGACAGCAACGACAGCCGGTCGTCCGCAGTGATGTGAAGGGTATTGGTGTGGTTCTTAATGTTGTGCAGGATGCTGCGGTGGCTGTGAACCACGCCTTTGGGCTGCCCGGTTGATCCGGAGGTAAAGAGGATACAGGCCAAAGAATCGGACGAAACACTGAGGCCAAGGTTCTCGCCGGAAAAGTTGTTGAGGGATTCAACATTCAAGGGCTCAACAGCCCCTGAGAGCTGCCGTCCTGTCTCCAGGTTCGTGGTGTCAGTGGCAAGCAGCACTGGCTGGGCTTCGCGCCACACCTGCTCTGTTCTCGACGGCGGATGCTCAGGATCCAAAGACACATAAAATTTCCCGGCTTTCAAAATACCCAGGATAGTTGCGACCCAAAGCGCATCATCTGAAAACAAGCACGCCACGGGTTGCAGCCCGCTGCCGCAGCGATGAAGGATGGCGCGGGCAATTCCATTGGCCGCCCGGTTCAGTTCCCGATAGGTGAACGCCCCCTTTTTCGTCTTGATGGCCAAGCGCTCTGGGAACTTGCGCACCTGGTCCTCAAAGCGACTGGGCAAGGATTGCTCGACCGCTTCTTCGGTAAAAGGAATTAAGCGCGGGGAGGACTCTGTTTCAAAGCCCGAGATAAGTGCCTGTGAACCTTCCATGGCTTTATAAATTATGTCTTGAGGTGCTCCTTGCCATTGGAATCATGGAGCTCAGTGACCGCGTTCGCCTCGGGAGGGCTGCTTTCGGTTACTTGTCGCGTTGCGCCAAATAGCATCGGATCAAACGCCTCGAAAAGTGACGGATCGTGCAGGTGGCTGGGCGAGCAGTGCCAGCAGACATATTCGCCCACCACCGGCGTCAGCTTGGGGATATCCACGCCGCTCTCCGCAGCGACCTTAGCGCAGAGCCCTTTGACTTCTTCAAGCCTGACGCCGGTCAGGTAGCCCTTGAGGTAAAGGGCGGCCACAACCTGCTCCAGCGGTGCGTTCCCGGCGCGGTCGCCAAGTCCGTTCACGGTCACATCCAGACCATCCGCCCCTGCTTGCACAGCGGCCAGCGAGTTGGCGGTTGCCATGCCCAGGTCGTTGTGACCGTGGAAGAATATCGGCACACGTACCGCACTTTTGATACGTGTCACAAAGTTGTGAACTTCAAAAGGATCGCGCGAACCATTGGTATCGTACAGCGTGATGCGCTGGGCGCCGCCACGCACAGCATCTGCAGCCAATTCCATGACTACGCCAGGCTCCGCGTGAAAACAATGCGGGAAGCCGACACCGAAATCAGCCTGGCACGCACTTGCCTGGCTGACCGCCTGCCTGAGAAGGCGCAGTTTCTCCTTCGCTTCAAAGGGCGCCCGCTCCGGTGAAACCGGCATCAGGAGATCAAAGCGGTCCAGAACCCGGCAAGCGGCTTCAATTTCCTGACCGCAGTCGCCAGTATTTGCATAGATCAGGCCCGAAAACCGAATGGTCAACCCTTTTTCCTTGAGCATTCTGGCGTCTTCCAGGTCGCTGAGCACACGGCTGGGGGCCACAACCTCAGCTTCGGAAATGCCTGCGTCTTCCAGCTCCCGGGCAATTTTCCATTTCTGCGCCGGGGAGAAGAAGACGTGAGGAGTGTCCAGCCCCTCCCGTAACGTCGCGTCTTTCAGTACGATTCTGCGCGGAGTATTCATATCGCTACAGCGGGAGCCAGGCTGGCGGTGGCAATTCGCCGTTCGGGCTGCGCCTGCCCGTCGGCCGTTTGCATTCCGCTGGTCAGGCAGCACAGTATTTTGGCGCCACGCGGAATAGTTCCGCGTTCGATTTCCTTGAACGTCCCTGCCAGACACATCAGGCCGGTTGTCTCCACAATCTGTGTTCCCACCTTGATGCCGTTCTGGCCGAGCACTTCGGCGATGGTACTTCCCTCAAAGCTGCGGTCCAGAAACTCAAAGAACTCAGCATGGGTGATAGCTGTCAGCTCACCGTGAGTTTCCGTCAACAGTCCCATGAGGTCGTGAAATGTGCCGTAGGTGTGAGGAGCGAAGTCGTACATCGATCTGGTCAGCAAGTCGCCGGTGGAATGGACGGGCACGGGCGTGACCTCGCGTGAGTTGGCCTTCCATGCCCGGTACATGGGGCAGTTGGCCTTCTGTTGAACTCCGAGGAAGCGGGGCAGTTTCCCCGCCTGCTTCTGCCAGCGCGCGAGAACGGAATAAATTCCGATGGGACCAAAGGCGGCACTGATGCTCTGCGTGATCCAATCGAAAGAGCCGTGCGCCAGGATATGCTCCAGCAGGAAGCAGCCACGGAACCGGGATGCTTCATAACGCCAGCCGGTCTCAGGCACGTGTCTGATGTTGTTCAGTTTGGCAAACAACCCGGCGGCGCGTTTGACCCGGCCGGGGTGGTCCACGGAGATCAGATGCGCTCTTGGCGAAGCAAAAGTCTTTTCCCGGAGCAGAAGCAGATTTTCCTCGGGAAGAAAGAAGTAGGTTTCAAGACCAGCGTGAACGCCGTACTCGGTCAGCGCTGTTCCGGTGTTGGCGCCTGATTCGAATACGATGCTTTCGTAGCCCTTGGATTTGCACTTGGCAATGGTGATGCAACCGTCGGTGGATTTCAGGGTACCGGTGTGCATCGCCGAGGTCTCATCGAGCACGTGGACATCAACGCCCCGGTGCGAGAACAGCGGGAAAATCCGGGCGCCTTCGCGGATGCTGGTTTTCTCCAGCCATTGCTTGAACTGTTCGTCCTCGTCCGGGGTGTTGCCGAAGGAGAAATGGTTTTTATAACGCAGGACTATGCTGCGATCCGCAGGGTAACGATCATCAATCGAGTGTTCAAAGCAGCCGTTAGAATTGTTCAAAGTGGACCATCTCCTCCAGGTTGCGAAGTTCCTTTTTGGCCGGTCTTGCGGCCGGATATCCAAAAGGAAGAATCGTGACCGGAACAACATTTTGGGGGAGGCGGAAAAGTTTTCGAATTTCTCTGGCCAGGCCTGGGGCATCTTCCTGGTAAGCCGACATGTAGACGCAGCTCAGACCTTTGGCGTGCGCCGCCAGCATGAAAATCGCCGCCGCCAGAGCGGCGTTTTCTACATCGCGATCGTGAGATCTCGGTTTTTCTACACAAACGATAAGGACATGTGCCTGTTCAATAAAATCAGCACGGTAGGCCGCCTTCTCGGCGGGACAGTACCGGTTCTTAATCGTCGCCAGGGTGCGTTTCAGGGCAGGACGCCTGACTACGATGAAATGCCAGGGCTGGCCGTTCATTGAGGAAGGCGCGCGCCGCGCCAAATCGAGCAACTGCCTGACCACCGCCTCGGGCACACGCTTGTTGCGGAAGGCGCGCACCGATCGTCGTCCCCGAATTGACTGAGTGAGTTCCACGTTCGGGCCTTGATCTCCTCTCCTAAAGGGCGCGTTCAATAACGCCTATCCCCACCGTTTTTCGAGTGGCGCTCGGATTCTCATCTGCGGGGAACGTTTCCTGCCGCACCAACGAACGCAATAGGGCGATTTCGTTGCGCCCGAATTCTCCGCTGACGAAATAGGCGACGGGGACCAGGCCGCCGATCACGGCGAGCTTGATAAGCAGCATGATGCCTGTTGCCGGCCACGCCAGCGCGCCGGCGTAAACCATCACCGAGAACAGCGCCGTCCTGGCCATGCTCGCCGCGGAAGGCTTCACTTCCCAGGCCAGGTACACCGCGGCCAGCGAGAATATGGTCAATAGGACCGAAAGCGTGGTGGTTGTCAGGGCTGCGCCTCTGGCCCCTCCATACAAAATGGCTGCCACGTAGGCGGCCACCGCCAAGGGGACAACGGGGCCGGTCAGCAACAGTACCCATCGCGGGCGCTCAGCGGCGATCAGGATGGAAAGGCTCACCGATACCAGCAGCCGGGCGAAACCGGCGAAGATCAAGATGGCCAGAAATGGCGCTGCCGGCGCGAATGCCTGTCCCAGCACCAGGGTGGCAATGGCCGGGGACGATGCCGCGATCAGGGCGGCGAAGGGTAAAAGCAAAATCGTGAATTTAACTGCATCCCGTGCTACTTCGCGGGCCAGGTCCTCCTCACCGCCCCGCATAGTATGAGTGAGAGCGGAAAGCAAGACTGGGGCAAACGCGGTTCCGATCAATGCCGGCACGACGGTGAGGTTTTGTGCCGCCCCATAGAGCCCGGCGGTCGCGGCACTGGCGCCGCGCACTTTCAATACAAACAGGTCGAGCTTGTCGAACAACCTCATGGCTACGCCGGAGAGGAAGAGCGGCAGAGCATAGTCCCAGAGCCGTTGCAGACGCACGGGAAAGCGGCCCCAGAGCGGCGGGCGGGCGTAATAGCGGGCGGTAGCGAAGTCGAGCAGCGAGGCTCCGATCATGGCCCAGATGGCGCCGCGGACGGATAGGCCTGCCCAGATGAGCACAACAATCAGGACCAGGCGCGCAATCCAACGCACCGCGCCGGCCAGCGCCCGCTCGCGATAGCGCCGCATTCCTACCAGGATGTCGCGATGGGCAGTGGCCAGGCTGAAGATGGGGATGTCGAGAGCAAAGAGGCGCAAGTAACCAGCCATTGCCGGCTCGCCCAGGAGGCGCCCCAGTTGGCCGCTTACCAGCCACAGCAGCACCGCTGCCAGCACGCCTGCCAGCAGGTAGAAGCGGACCAGCGTGCCCGCCCATGGCCGCCAGTCTTCGGCATCTCCAATCAGCTTGATGGCAGCCCGGGAGAACGCTGAGGTAACGAAGAACTCGATCCACAGCACCACAACGGACGCCAAGGTGAACAGGCCATACTTGGATGGCCCCAGGTGACGGGTCAGGAATGCGGCCGTGATCAGGCCGGTGGGCAGGATCAGACCTTCGGCAATGAGGATACGAAGGCTGCCGTCCACCATCTGACGGCGAACCGCGGGTCCTCGGCTGGAAGGCGCCGCCACCGCGTCCGAAGGGTCAGTTCTGGCACTCATCAGTCCTCTGTTCCACCGAGCTGGCCTTAGGCAATCTGGCTGTCGACGCGCGGCGGCTCGGCATAAGGAGGCCGGCGGTATTCAGGACGATCCGCGTTCGAGCGATTCTCGTCCGAGCTCTTCTCTTCGTGGTATTCCGGCTCGGTATTTACCGCCCAGAGATCGTAGTCCGCTCCCATGATGTTCCGTGCCGCGTACATCGCCGTCATCATGGAGTGGTCCTGGTTGTTGTACTTATGCATGCCGTTGCGGCCCACGAGTTGCAAATTGGGCAGGTTGGCATCCAGGTAGCGCCGGATGAGGTCTACCTTTTCCAGCCAGCCGTTGTCGTACATGGGATAGGCTTTGGGCATGCGCACGACCGTTGCGTCCACAATCTCGTCCGGTTGCGCCAGCCCCAATTGCTCGATCTCGCGGGTGGCCAGTTTGGTGAGCTCCGCATCTGGCATATTCCACATCTCGTCATTCTTGAAGACGAAGTACTCCATGGCCAGGCTGGTTTTTTCGTCGTCGGGCACCATGGCCGGCGACCAGTTCTTCAGGTTCTGAATACGGCCCACTTTTACCGATGGATCATGCACATAGATCCAGTTATCGGGGATAACGTGTTTGCGATTGACGATGAGAACCACGGTAAGAAAGTCGCGGTAGCGCAGGGACTCGGCTGCACCCTGCACCTCTGCCGGCGCGGCCGGTTGCAGGGCGCGAACGAGGCTGCGAATGGGCATGGAGCTGATGAAGTCCGAGCCATAGAAGTGCTCCTCTCCCCGCGGCCCGTTGGTCACCACTTTTTCAATTCGCCCGCCGTGGTGAACTATGCGAACCACCTTCCGTTCCAGCAAAACCGGTTGTCCGAGTTGTTGCAGGCGCTCGGCCAGCATCTCCCACATCTGCCCCGGCCCGCGCTCGGGATAGTAGAAGGTGGAGATAAGGCTCTTTACCTCCTGCTTATGACTATTGCTGAATGCATGCCGGATGGCGGACACCAGCGACAAGCCCTTAATCCGTTGCGCAGCCCAGGTGGCGTGAATCTCGTTGCAGGGGACGCCCCAGACCTTTTCGGTGTAGGTCTTGAAAAAAGCTTTGTACAAGCGAGAACCGAAGCGGTTGCAAACCCATTGCTCGAGGGTCTGCTCACTGCGAGAGGGAAACAGCCGGGCGGTGAGATAGCTGCAAAGAATCAGCAGACTCTCCCATAAACCCATTCCGAATAAGACATTGAACGGTTTTAAGGGATAAAAGAAAAATCTGTTGCGGTAGAAGATGCGGGAAAGCCGCTGGCGCTGGAGCAGCCTGTTTCCCAGAATTTCCCGCCAAATCTGGTTGACTTCGTCCCACTTGCTGAAGAAGCGGTGACCGCCGATATCAAACAAATATCCCTTGTAGTTAACGGTGCGTGCGATGCCACCGACAATGTTGTCGCCTTCCAACACCACCGCCGTTTTGCCGTGCTTGGCCAGTTCATAAGCGGCTGTCAATCCTGCGGGCCCACCACCGATGATTACAACCCGATCTGACGATTCCCGTATCAAGTTTCCCCCAAGGTCCCCTTGTTCTTGTCAATAGCGCTGACGACGACAGTTGTCAGCTGTTTCTGCGGCTGCAGGAGTGTCAGTCCCCGTCGGTGCCGGTCATGACCGCGGCTGAGCGCGTTCGTTTGCCGTCGGCCGGAAGCCGGCGTATCGCTGCTGGTGCCAGTGGGGGAGTGCGAAGAGCTGTACTAAAGTAGGCCGCATAGCAATAGGCCCACGCCAATGCGCTGTAGAAGTAATAAAGCCAGTGAGTGAGGACCGCTGCTACTGCGAAGGCAAACCCGCGTTGCTTCCAGAAGAAGTGGTATACGCGGTAGTTCAATGCCAAAAGCATCAGGGCGAGGAGGAGCAGGCTGGAGGTCAACATCATTGATCCTCGCGCACTATGCCCCGATCGCAGAAGCAACAATATAAGTGGAAGCAGCAACAGGGTGCCGGCAGCGCTGAACCGCGCGGAATAGGTGAGGTTCAGGTCGCGCGGCATCTTTCCCCTCTCGAGGATAAGCTTCGACCAGGGCACGG
Source organism: Terriglobales bacterium (assembly GCA_035702725.1). Classification (GTDB taxonomy): domain Bacteria; phylum Acidobacteriota; class Terriglobia; order Terriglobales; family Acidobacteriaceae; genus JAICWP01. The sequence goes on from DASSQB010000108.1 coordinate 23,005, forward strand.
CGCGATCGCGAATGTCTGACTTGATCATGCCCAGCAGGGTCCAGCGTTTCAGGTGTTTGACCTGCAGTCTCTTGTCGAGCAGAATCCTGTGCCCGTTCCGGACCAGGCGCAAGCCGAGCTCAATGTCCTCGATGGCAGGCCGAGCATAACGTTCCGCCTGAAATCCGCCGATCTTCTCGAACACATTCCGGCGAATTGCTCCGCATCCCGCCCAGAAGGTGGCCGCATTCTCGCTCGATGTCTGGTGGATGTAGTGGTGAAAGAGATTCTTATAATGGGAAAAGAAGCCGGGCGCGGACGGCTCCTGGTCATAGGAACCAAAGACAGCCTGCAATTGCGGATCGCGTTCGAAGTCCTCCGCGATAATGGCAAGGGCCTCACGGGGCACCTGCACATCCGCATCTACGAAAACCAAAATGTTGCCGCGGGCAGCTTTCACTCCCAGGTTGCGAGCTCCGGCCGGACCTAGCTTCCGCGGCGTGCGCAGGTAGCTCGCGCCGTGCGAGCGGACGATCTCGGGCGAGTCGTCGCTCGAACAGTCGTCCACGACCAGCAGTTCAAAATCGCGATATGAGGAGGCTTGCAAGGCCTGCAGGCAGCTGGCAAGTTGCCGACCCCCGTTGTGTACCGGCACCACTATGCTTAGCATTGATAAGGCGCGCCCCGATTACCCGACACCTGCAGCAAGCGGTCGAATGAGCAAATCGGATTCCATCCGCAAATGGTTACAACAAAAGCACTTATGGGCCAACTCCAGGGCTAGGGCAGTGCAGGGAAATACCACCCATCAGGAAATTGTTTACCCTATTCCCCGCCGAGGGGAGCGGTTTGACAGCCTGTTGAGTTGCCAAAGCACGGAATGATGGGAGAAGTATCGCATCTGGTATGCAAATACTTTCTCTTGCGGCAGAAGGCAGATTCTTAAGATTTGGTGTCGAACTGCCCTTCCGCGTACGGGGACCTTTTGCCTCCTTGTCGCAGGGCGATGGGTTTGGAGGACTTGGAAGATTGCGGCAAGGATTGTGCCGGCTCGGTTTAAGCAGCAGGGGCTTGGCCCTTAACGTGCTTATTAGGAAGCCCTGCTCTTAGCGGCCCGAACAATGATGAGACCCGAATCGAACGCTTCCGGCTCGCCCCTGATTTCTGTGATCCTGATAACACCCGATTCTTACCAGAATCTGGCCACTACCGTCCGGGTTCTGCGAGCACAGACGATCCGGGAGCGCATCGAGATTGTCATCGTCGCACCGGATTCCGGTACCCTTGGCCTAAAGCGGGATGAATTGCAAGTGTTTGCCGGAGTTCAGGTCGTCCTCGTGGGAGAGATTCGCTCCATTGGCGCTTCCTACGCGGCCGGCGTCCGGCGAGCCACGGCGCCCGTTGTCGTCTTCGGCGAAGACCATTCTTTTCCACGCCCGGACTGGGCGGAGAGGCTGGTCGAGGCCCACCAGCGACCTTGGGCTGCTGTTGGCCCGCAAGTGTGCAATGCCAATCCGGGGACTAAGGTCGCCCGCGCCGATTATTTAATTGCTTACGGACAGTGGGGACCTCCGGTTGCGGCGGGCGAGGTGGAACATCTTCCCGGGCATAACAGCTCTTATAAGCGTGCCCTGCTGCTGGAGTACGGGGACAACCTTGACGACATGCTGGAGGCTGAAAGCGTGCTGCACTGGGATCTGCGCCGCAAGGGCCACCATCTCTACCTGGAAACCGGGGCGCGAACGTCCCACATGAATTTCAGCCGCTTCTCATCTTGGACCATCACTCAATTTCAGGCTGGTCTCGTATTTTCCGCCTTTCGCGCCCATAACGAACGCTGGCCGCTTTCGCGTCGGCTCTTCTTTGCCCTGGCGGCTCCGCTTATCCCTTTCGTGCGCTTGCGCCGCATCCTCAAGTTGACTGACAACCTGAAAGGAAATCGCAACCTTCTTCCCATTCTTGCCTTTGGCCTGGGGTTGGATGGTTTGGGGCAGATGCTGGGCTACGCACTAGGCAGGACCTTGGCGGTTCATCGGTTTACTTATTTCGAATTTAAGCGCGTGCGGCATGTGCAGAAGGGTGATGCCGCCGCGTGGGCCTCTAAAAGCTATGCGTGACGACGCGCTTTTTTTTTCGGTTATCGTTCCCACTCACAACCGGCCAAAACAGCTGGCGGCGTGCCTGCAGGCCATTTCCGAAATGGATTATCCTCGCCAGAGCTTTGAAGTCATAGTCGTGGATGATGGCGGCACCGCAGCATTGGAGGAGATTTACGATTTTTTTTGCAGCCGGCTGAACCTGCGCTTCGTCCGCCGCGAGCGAGGCGGCCCGGCGGCGGCGCGCAACACCGGGGTTGAATACGCCCGTGGCCGCTACCTGGCTTTCACCGACGATGACTGTGCCCCCTCCAGTCAATGGCTGACGCGCTTGCAGGAACGTTTTGCGCAGGCGCCTGACGTGTTGTGCGGAGGACGGACGATCAATGGGCTTGACGCTAACCCCTACTCAGCCGCCAGCCAGGCGGTAATTGATGTGGTTTATAGCTGGCAGCCGGAGGCCAGGCAGTTCCCGCAGTTTTTTGCCACCAACAACCTTGCTGTTCCGGCAGAATTGTTTCGCAAGATCGGCGGATTCAACCCAGCCTTTGAAGTATCTGAAGATCGGGAGTTTTGCGACCGCTGGGCGCATTACGGGTATCGCATGGCGTACGCCCCCGACGTTGTGATCTATCATCGTCACAACCTGAGCCTGCAGGGTCTACTGAACCAACACTTCAATTATGGCCGGGGGGCCCGCCGATTCCACCTACGGCGAGAACATCTGGGCTGGGGACAGTTTCGGAGTGATGGCAGCTTCTACGTGCGCCTGATCCGCCATGGACTAGCTAACCCATTTGCCGGTACAGGGGCTACTGTCGCGCTGCTGGCGTGTACCCAAATGGCGGTAGCCGCCGGATACTTTTGGGAGAGGATTGCCGGCTCGCGGGTGAAGCAGGAATTATCCGCGGCTTAGAGCGCTGCAGCAGCGCCTCATTCAACCACGAGACCAGCATGAACTTTGTCAGGTTGGGAGTGATCGGTTGTGGCAAGGTGGTGTGCCGCATTCATCTTGGCGCTCTGCGGCGCGTGCGCGGAGCCAGGGTAGTTGCGGTTGCCGATCCAGTGCCTGCCCGTAGAGCTGAAGCCGCACGGCTGGCGGGCGGGGCCGCTGCCTTCGCCGACTGGGAAGAACTGCTCCGACGCGCGTATGTTGATGCGGTGCTGATCTGTACCCCCTCCGCGATGCACACCGAATGTGCGGTGGCAGCATTAGCCGCGAGCAAGCATGTCTATGTTGAAAAGCCGCTGGCGTCGAATCTCGCGCAGGCAGAATCGCTGGTGCGGGCGTGGGAAGCAACCGGACTGGTCGGCATGTCCGGCTTCAATTATCGCCATCATCCCCTTTATCTGAAAACGCGCGAAATAGTGGCCTCCGGTAGCCTGGGCCAAGTGATTGCCGTGCGCTCATGTTTTACCTCGGCAGGGGAGTGGGTTGACGAGTGGAGAAAAGAGCGTTCCTTGGGGGGAGGCGTTTTGCTCGATCTTGCCGGGCACCACATTGATCTGGCGCAGTTTCTTCTGGGCCAGTGCATCTGCGAAGTATCGGCGCGCGTTGCCTCCTGGCGCTCCGAGCAGGATACAGCCTGGACGGAGATGACGCTGGAGGACGGTGTGCTCATGCACTCGTTCTTCTCCCTGCGCGGCACGGACAGCAACCGTTTCGAGATATATGGCGAGCTGGGCCGGCTTACCGTAGACCATCTTGCAGGAACCATGGAAGTTGTTCTTCGAGGCCGGCGTAAGTTGACCCAGCGAGTCTCAGCCGTTCTTGGCCAAGGATGGTCGCGCGTGAGACATGCACTGAGCGGAAGACGAGATCCCTCGTACGAGTTAGCTTTCACCAAGTTTGTGAATGCCATCGCCAGCGGGAGCCAGTGTATCGCTCCCGATCTGCACGATGGGCTACAGGTGTCGCAAGTCATCGAGGCGGCAGAACATTCTGCGGCCACGTCCCAACGGTGTCAGGTGGGAACGGCCAAGAAACTTGCTCCAGTGGGATAGCGAGCGCGATAAGGAATCGCAGAAACAAGGGCGAGAGGCGATGGATCCACTTGCCTCATTACCATGGATCGTCTGAAAGTTCTGGTGGTAACGAATTGGTATCCCACAAAACAATAACCAGCACGAGCCGTGTGGGTCCGTGAGTACGCCAAGGCCGCGGCAATCTACGATGATCTGCGGGTTCTGCACTGTGCCGGTCCTGATCGCTCCCTGACTACATCTTGGAGAATAGAGCAGGAAACCGAAGAAGAACTTAGAGACAGCGTTCCGGCTTACCGGCTTTGGTATCGGCCTGGCCGCATCCGGCAATTCACCTACTTAATCTATGTGCGGAGGATGCTGGGAGCATTTCGCCACATCGTCCAGGAAGGGTTTCGGCCGGACATTATCCATGTTCACGTGTACGATGCCGGCGGTCCGGCGGTACTGATCGGCAGACTCAACCATATTCCTGTTGTTGTAAGTGAGCACTTTTCCTCCTTCCCCAGGAGATCACTCGGGCGCTTGGACATTTTCAAAGCTTGGCTGGCATTTCGTGGAGCCAACTTGGTGCTTCCTGTAAGCCAGGCGCTGCAAAAGGCCATTGAGGATTACGGCATTCATGCTCGTTTCCAGGTGATACCAAATACCGCTGATACAAAGCTGTTTTCTTCCTCGCACACTCGAGACAATGATGAAACCAAACGGCTTCTCCTCGTAGGACAGTTGACAGCGACGAAAGGCATCCCCCATGTCCTGCACGCGCTGTCTCATTTACGCCAGAAGCGCGACGATTGGCAGTTGGACATCGTTGGCGATGGAGATAGACGACTCGAATATAAACGCCTCGCCGCGGATTTGAAGCTTCGCGATAAAGTCACCTTCCACGGCCTCAAGCCCAAGTCACAGGTGGCGGAATTCATGCGCCGGGCACATTTGTTTGTGCTGTCCAGCCTTTGTGAAACCTTCTCGGTTCCGGCCATTGAAGCGCTGGCGGCTGGCACTCCTGTACTGGCTACTCGCTGTGGCGGCCCAGAGGAGTTCATCACCAGAGATGTCGGGCTACTGGTTCCTCCGGCCGACGCGGACAGCTTATACAAAGGCTTGGACTACATGCTGAATAACCTGCATTCCTACTCGCCCCAACGGATTTCCCAGTACGCCGCGGAACGCTTTTCTCCGGAAGTGGTGGGTGCAAAACTGCATGCCATTTTTCAGTCTTTGACTTCCGGCCGGCCCTCTCCTTCGGCTTCGCGATAAACCCTAAACTCCGTGATAGCTGAAGCAGGCTTGGGCATTCAGGCCGCCGAAGGTCAGCTGCTTTCCCGGATGCCGTCAACGATGGTACCGGCGGCACTCAGGCCCGAGGTGCAGTCTTCTACCGCGCCACGCCTGGAATGGGAATGGTCAAGGGGCGGGATGCGCCTGAAATTAGCTCCGCTTGTTAGTCATAACAGAGCGGCGATAAAGAATGCGGACGCGACGCCAGACGAGAAGCCCACCTACCACGGCGGCGACCGGCCACATCAGAATGCAGACCAAATAGGCGTAGTAAACGATACCCCCGATTACGTCTTTAGTGGAGCCGACTTTCAGGTCATCCTGGGACGCCCTGTGTTCAGATTCTGCCTGAAAAGTCGCTGTTGCAGCGTCTAGCTCGCAGCCGCCCGTGTTTTGTTGATGGATGGAATAGACAACCGCATCGCCGTTGTCCCTCTCCCATTCGTAAACGCTATTGGTCCAGCGCGCGCCGGAAGCATCCTGCATGGTCCGGATGGTGATGCGGGGCACACCGAACTTGCGCTGCAACGCGGTGAGATAGGAGTTGCACTGTTGTTCCGAGATAAAAACTTTAACATGGGCAACGGGACAGTTAGCGGACATTGCGGACTGGCAGCCGCCGCTGCTGGTGACGTGCATCCGCGCGCCCTGGTAAGGGACGTTCCATATCTCGTCTAGGCTGTGTTGACAAGGTCTTTGATCAGCTGGTTTACACTCTGGCAGGTTCTGCGGCAGTTCCCGCCCCAAGCTAACAGGGCCGAAGTTGGTTTCGGCCGCGAGGCAGGTTGCGAAAAGCAACAGTATGAGGAATTCCGCTGTTCGACTCACGTGTCAATCTCAGTTAGCCATTTTTTTAACGAAATTCAATATTGCAGTCTTGCAAATTATTGCTTTTGCTTCAAAGAGAAAGAAATCGGCCCGGCATTTGTGCCGGGCCGAGCTAAAAATCAGTGGCGCATTGACGGAAGGCCGGAAGCCGACGACCGACAGCGATTTACCGTCGTCCTAAATGTCGTAGTACAACGCGAACTCGTACGGGTGTGGCCGCAGTCTCACCGCGTCCACTTCTTTGGCCCGCTTGTACTCGATGTAGGTTTCCAGCAAGCCTTCGGTGAAGACGTCGCCTTTCAGCAGGAACTGGTGGTCTTTTTCCAGCGCATCCAGAGCGTCTTCCAGCGAGCCTGGCATGGAGGGCACCTTGGCCAGTTCCTCCGCGCCCAGATCGTAGATGTCCTTGTCCAGCGGCTGGCCGGGGTCAATCTTGTGTTCCACGCCGTCCAGGCCGGCCATCATCATGGCCGCGAAGGCCATGTAGGGATTGCAGCTCGGGTCGGGCGGGCGGAACTCCACGCGCTTGGCCTTGGGCGAAGCCGAGTACATGGGGATACGGCAGGCCGCGGAGCGATTGCGGCGCGAGTAAGCCAGGTTCACCGGCGCTTCAAAGCCCGGCACCAGGCGCTTGTAGGAGTTGGTGGTAGGCGCGATCAGAGCCGAGAGCGCCGGCCCATGCTTGATGAGCCCGCCGATGTACCACAGCGCCAGCTGCGAGAGCCCGGCGTAGCCATCGCCGGAGAACAGCGGCTTGCCGCTCTTCCACAGCGACTGGTGAGTGTGCATGCCGCTGCCGTTGTCCTGGAACAGGGGCTTGGGCATGAAGGTCACGGTCTTGCCATACTGGTTGGCCACGTTCCGCACGATGTACTTGTAGAGCATCATGTTGTCGGCGGAGCGCACCAGGGAATCGAACTTCAGGTCAATTTCCGTCTGCCCGCCGGTAGCCACTTCGTGGTGGTGGCACTCCACGCTCAGGCCGGCGTTCTGCAT
>DASSQB010000109.1:0-3727 GCA_035702725.1 Terriglobales bacterium
GATGACGCCCTTCGACCTCACATTGCTGCTGCTGCTCAGCAATGCCGTGCAGAACGCCATGACCGGCCCCGACAACTCACTGGCCGGAGGAGTGGTCGCGGCCGGAACTCTGCTGGCCATGAACTATGGCGTGGCCGAAGCCTCGGGCCTGAACCGGCGCTTCCGCAAGTTGGTGCAGGGCCAGCCCACGCTGCTGGTGCACAACGGCAGCATCATGGAGAGTCACATGGCCCGCGAGCATGTGACCGTGGATGAGTTGCAGCGTGCCCTGCGCGAGCACGGCATCAGCAGCGTCAAGGATGTGGCGCTGGCGGTGCTGGAGGTAGATGGCTCCATTAGTGTTGTGAAGTACGACGACATTGACCCCAAGGCGCAGCCGCACCCCCGCCTGCGCTTCCTGCAGAAGCATCAGTGAGGCGTAGTTAGCGCTTGTTGGTTCGACGATGCTGCAGTCGCTGCCGGGCAGCGTAAGCCGCTACTTTCTGGCGATTCCCGCACAACTGCATGCTGCACCAGCGCCGCGTCCCCTTCTTACTGGTGTCATGAAAATGCAGTACGCACTGAGCACACTTGCGCACCCGTTTGCTCTCCACGCTGGCGAATAGTGTCGCCGCGCTGTGCGCCAGCGGAGCAAACAGGTCCTGCGGCTGCCGCGGCTCGAGGTACAGCTCCGTTGTCCACCCCTTTTCCACGGACCTCAGCCGCGTGCTCATGGGATGCTCCGCCATTAGACGGTTGAGTCCTTCCAGCGTCGCTCGGCGGAGTGTGCCACCTGCTTCCCAGGCCAGGATTTCCTTCCTCAGTTTTTCCCGCAGTGCGCGCAGGTCCTCCACGGTATGTCGTGCCTGGGGCGACTCCCTCCACTGCTGCTGCAAACTCCGGGCCTGCTGGAGAGTGAGCAGGTCCGCGGCCTGGAACCAGCGTAAGACGGCCTTGAAATCGGGCAGCAGTTCCACCGCCTGCCCATCCTGAACCGGCCGCGTATTCACAAAATCGAGCGCCAGTTGGTTGCCGACAAAAAGGAAACCATCCTTCCAATCCGAATTCCGTTCCCTCACGGCGCGGCTCATTTCGTGCTCCCAGATAGATTATAACACCAATAATGAAACCTTTTATAGGTTAGTACATCTGATGCTGTGAGGCAGGGCCGGCGCAACGCAGCTCGGCTCCCCGAGGCCACTTAGGCCACACTTCTAAAGGAGGGTCATTATGACTAAACACCAGCACGCCACCGTGGACGGCTTGCAAATCTTCTATCGCGAAGCCGGACCCACCAACGCTCCAACCATTCTCCTGCTGCACGGTTTTCCGACGTCGTCGCATATGTTTCGCAGCCTGATACCGGCCCTGGCCGACCGCTACCATGTGGTCGCTCCCGACCTGCCCGGGTTTGGCTTCTCCGATGCTCCTGACCGCAAGCAATTCCGCTACACATTCGAGCACCTGGCGAAGATCATCGCACGGTTTACCGAGGTGGTCGGACTGGATCGCTTCGCCATATATGTTTTCGATTACGGAGCTCCCGTAGGCCTGCGCATTGCCCTGGCGCATCCGGACCGAATCACCGCCATCATCTCGCAGAACGGCAACGCCTACGAAGAAGGTCTGAGCCGGGGCTGGAACCCGATCCAGAAATATTGGCAGGAGCCGACGCCCGCAAATCGCGCCGCACTTCGCGATTTCCTGACCCCCGAGGCGACCAAATCGCAGTACATGTACGGCGTACAGGACCCGGTGCTGGTGGCCCCGGAATCCTACACCCTCGACTCGGCGCTGCTGGCCCGACCCGGCAATGACGAGATCCAGCTCGACCTTTTCCTGGACTATGCCAGCAACGTCGCCCTTTATCCCCAATTCCAGCAGTATTTCCGCACCCAGCGCCCGCCGCTGCTCGCGGTTTGGGGCAATAGCGACCCTTTCTTCCTGCCCCCCGGTGCTGAAGCCTTCAAGCGTGACATTCCGAGCGCGGAAGTGCGCTTCTTCGACACTGGCCATTTCGCGCTGGAAACCCATGCTCAGGAAATCGCCGCTGCCATTCGCGATTTTCTACGCCGCAAGCTGGAAGCGCAGGTCAGCGCCGCCTAGCTTGCTCCAACCGCACGCTCTACGAGGTACGCACAGCGCAGGACAAAACAAATTGTGAAGGAGACGAAATCATGAAAGCTCTGGAAGGCAAAGTTGCAGTAATCACGGGCGGAAGCAGCGGAATCGGATTGGCTACCGCCAAACTGTTTCAACAGGCGGGCGCGAAGGTGGCCATCTCCGGCCGCAACCAGCAGTCGCTCGACCAGGCGCTTAGGGAACTCGGCCCGGCCACGGTGGCCGTACGCTCCGACGTCAGCAAGTTGAGCGATTTGGACCGATTGTTCAAGGTGGTGACGGAGAAGCTTGGCCGAGTTGACGTGTTGTTTGCTAATGCCGGCATCGCCAAGTTCGCGCCGGTCAGCGATGTTTCGGAAGAAGCCTACGACGAGACCTTCGACATCAACGTCAAGGGCGTGTTCTTTACCGTCCAGAAGGCCATCCCCTTTCTGAACGACAATGCTTCCATCATTCTCAACACGTCGTTCGTCAACCAGGCGGGGGTGCCCACCACCAGCGTCTACGCGGCCAGCAAAGCGGCGGTGCGTTCGCTGGCCCGCGGCATCTCTTCCGAACTGGCTATCAGAGGGATCCGGGTAAACGTGGTCAGTCCCGGTCCCATTGCCACTCCCCTCTACGAGAAACTGGGTCTGCCCAAAGAGGCGGTGGATGCATTTGCCGCAAATATCGTGTCTCAAGTTCCCCTGAAACGTTTCGGCAAGCCGGAGGAGGTGGCACAAACGGCTCTGTTCCTGGCCAGCAGCGCCTCTTCCTACATCACGGGGGTTGAGCTGAACGTGGACGGAGGACTGGGGCAAGTATGATTTCGGATTGCCCATTCAGGCAGGTGGCGGCAGGATGCGCCGCCTACACCTTCAACTCAAGGCACATATAGGGTGGAGGGCAAAAGGCGAAGGGAAAAATGGTGGTGTGCCCATGAACAAAACGAAAGTCGTTTCGGTAAACGTCGGTTTGCCGCGCGAAGTTGTGTGGAAGGGCATGAGCGTCCAGACCGGGATCTTCAAGGAGCCCGTAGAGGGCCCGGTAATGGTCGCGCCGCTGAACCTGGCGGGAGACAGGCAGGCTGATCTCACCGTCCACGGAGGGCTCAACAAGGCGGTCTACGGTTATCCCGCCGAGCACTACGAGTACTGGAGCGCACAACTGCCGGATCGCAAGCTTTCCTGGGGAAATTTTGGCGAAAATCTCACCACTGCAGGCCTGTTCGAGCACACTCTTTGCATAGGCGATCGTTTGCGGGTGGGATCTGCTCTCCTGACGGTCACCCAGCCCCGCATGCCCTGTTACAAGCTGGCAATCCGGTTTGGCCGCGACGACATGATTCAACGCTTCCTGGCCAGCGGGCGCAGCGGATTCTACTTCTCCGTTGTCGAACCCGGCGAGGTCAGCGCCGGGTCGGAGATTGAAATCGTAAGCCGCGACAGCAGCCGAGTCACCGTCGCCGATATCGCAAAGCTTTACCTTGGCCAAACTGGCGATTCAGATTTGCTGCAACGGGCACTCAGTTTGAGCGCGCTGCCCAGCAACTGGAAAGATGCATTGCAAGCGCGGGCAGAAGCGGCCTCGGAGTGAAGCCTGCGGCATTGCAAGCGCAACGAGCAGGCGACCGGTGCGCCCAGGTATG
>DASSQB010000110.1:0-3807 GCA_035702725.1 Terriglobales bacterium
CGGTCTCGCGCAAGCCCACGGCAACGGTTGAAAGCGCTTCGTCCCACGAGACCCGGCGAAAGCCCTTTTCGCCGCGGCGCCGGATCATGGGGACGGCGAGCCGGCCGAGCTTGCGGAGTTGTCTTTCCGAGAGCCCGCGCAAGCTATCCACATTTTCCAGCTTGCGCCAGTCCATGGCCGGCATGGTGTTGAGCCGCAACAACTGCAGGCGTACGGCGCAGAGATGGACCCCCTTCATGGTCCAGTCGCGCATGCCCATGGTGCCCAGGGAACAGCCGTCGCAGCAGCCGTTATTCAGAATGCGCCAGGCGTAGCCCAGGTTATCGCGGTTTTCCCAGATGGTGGAGGCGATGTCTTTGTAGGCGTTGGGGTGCTGCTCGGTTACGCCATAAGGAATCAGGCTGACCCACTGCCGCTGCTTGCGACCGGCGGCGTCCATGCTCATCCCCATTTCTCCTGAGTATTGGTGCGAGCTGACGAGCCGTTTCGCAACCCGCTGGTAATGCGGTTCGCAGCGGTGCCCCCACGCAAGCCCGCTGGCGAGTGACGCAAAAGATAGCTCTTACCGCCAATGTTTGCAACCATGGGCCCTGTAACATCTCTGTAACATTTGAACGACGTTGCGCTCCAGGGGTCACTGCTTGCATCGCGCCCTGGGAGGGGGTATTGTTTCCGCCGGCAACGCTGTTCAGGAGTTGCAGAAATGCCACTGGAGTTGACCACCCGGAGCGTGGCGGGGAGCAGCGTAATAGGCTGTAGCGGCCGAATCGTGCTGGGAGACGAGTCAGCGAAGCTGCGCCACGTTGTGAAAGAAGCGCTGGCCGAGGGCAATCAGATTGTGCTGGATCTCGGCGGCGTTTCCCACATTGATAGCACCGGACTGGGCGTTCTCGTCGGCTTGCATGCCTCAGCCCACAACGCGGGAGGCGGCATCAAGCTGGCCAACTTGAATCCGCGGCTGCGCGATCTGCTCGGCATCACCCGGCTGCTCACGATTTTTGAAGTCTTTGACACGGCTGCGGACGCCGCCGGGACCTTCAATCCATTGGCTGGCCAGGTTACGCCCGGGGAGTATTAGTTCGCGAATTCCGGGTGCCGCGCGGCTCGCCTGCCCTGTGGACTTAAGCTTGTCTTAATCTTTGTAAAATTATTTTCTACACGTGGCAGCGCTACAGCCGGCTATAGCGGGGCCGTATTCTCTAGTAACCACTAACGTGCTGCGCGTCCCGGGAGGGAAACCATGAGCCAGGAAAAAGGCAATGCTTCAGGCTGGACCCGCCGTGAGTTACTAGGCGGAGCGTCGCTGGCTGCAGCAGGAATTGCTGCCGCTACTCTGGCGACCTCTGCGCCCGCGTCGGCCGCACCGCGCAGCGGCGCCAAGCATGCTCCCCTGCTGAATTTCAAGTACGACATCGAGAGCTCCAAAGGCTGGTTCGGACCCGGCGGCTCCGCCAAGGAAGCCAACGTGGAAGAATTCCCCATCTCGGAGAGTATGGCCGGTGTTTCCATGCGGTTGAAGCCCGGAGGATTGCGCGAACTGCACTGGCACGCCGTGGCGGCGGAATGGGCGTATGTGATCACGGGCAATGTGCGGGCCACGGTGATCGCGCCCAATGGACAGGCAGAGTCGGCTGATTTTGGCCCCGGAGACGTCTGGTATTTCCCCAAAGGGCACGGGCATGCGCTGCAATGCCTGGGACCGGAGGAGGCCCACTTTATCCTGGTGTTCGATGACGGTAACTTTTCTGAATTCGGAACCTTTAGCATCACCGACTGGATCGCCCGCACCCCGCCCAGCGTCCTGGCCCGCAACCTGGGATTGCCGCAGACGGTGTATGCCTCCATGCCCAAAGAGGAGGCATACATCATTCCCGGCAAGGTCCCTCCCACGGTGCCGGAGCAACTGCGCAACGGCGACCCCAACGAAAACCAGTTTCCGCACAAATACCGGCTGCTCGCTTCCAAACCGTACACATTTCCCGGCGGTGAGGAACGCATTGTTTCGTCCAAGGAATTTCCCATTCAGACCACGCTGACCGGCGTCATCCAGGATCTGAAGCCGGGGGCGCTGCGGGAAATGCACTGGCATCCGAACGCCGACGAGTGGCAGTTCTATGTTTCCGGCAGGTCGCGAGTCACTATTTTTGGCGCCCATGGACGCACCGCCACAGAGGAGTTCGCACCCGGCCAGATCGCGTTCATCAAGCAGGGATTCGGGCACTTCGTGGAGCAGGTTGGCGACCAGCCCACCCGGATCCTGATTCTGTTCAACAGCCCGGTTTACGAAGAGATTTCCATCTCGGCGTGGCTCGCCGCCAATCCTCCCTCGATGATTGCCGACAATTTCGGCCTGTCGCAAACCCAGGTGGCGCAGCTGCCCAAGGGCGCTCTCGGCATCATCGCCTGAGGGCCCGGGGGCTGCTCAGTCCTCAGCGCGCTGGCTAGCGTCGGCGGTGTGCCGCCCCCGATTAGGAAAAAAGCCCCCCATCTGTCATCATCAGAATTCACCTTTTGGGGAGAACTGAGTTGAGCGAGACACTCGCGAAGAAGCGCCTGGCAGTGCTGGGCGCAGGCAAAATGGGCGGCATCCTTCTGCAGGCTTTTCTGAAGAGCGGCGTAGTTGCCGCCGAGAATCTGTGCGCCACGGTGGCGCACCAGGAACGGGCCAAGACTCTGGCGCGGCAATTGAATATCCCGGTAACCTGCAACAACGCAGCCGCTGCCAAAAACGCCGACGTCATTCTGCTCTGCGTAAAGCCGCAGGCGGTGGGAGAGGTCTTGCAGCAGATTCGGCCGGAGATCGGCCCTGAGCAGGTGGTGATTTCCGTGGCGGCCTCCGTACCCACCAGCTATATAGAAGAGCGCCTGCCGGCCAAGGTGCCAGTCGTGCGCGCCATGCCCAACACGCCTGCCATGGTCGGCGCGGGCATCACCGGCATATGCGCCGGCTCACATGCCACCACCCAGCATCTCCACATGGCCTGCCGCCTGTTCGACACAGTGGGCAAAACCGTGACTGTGGATGAAAAGCACATGGACGCGGTGACCGGGCTTTCGGCCAGCGGCCCTGCTTTCATTTACATTGTTCTGGAATCGCTGGCTGAAGCGGGCGTCAAAGTGGGCCTTCCCCGAGACCTGGCTACATTATTGGCGGCCCAGACCACGCTGGGCGCCTCCCGCGTGGTGCTGGAAACCGGCAGCCATCCGGCCCTGCTTAAAGACGCCGTGACTACGCCGGCAGGCTGCACAATTGACGGCATCCTTGAGCTGGAAGAAGGCAAGCTGCGCGTCACTCTCATCAAGGCTGTGGTGAAGGCGACGCAGCGGGCGAAAGAACTGCTGTTCGCTTAAGAGGGCGCGGGAATAGCCGGCTCAGGCTGGGAACCGGCAACCAATCATTTACGCGGGATCGCTGACTACTTTCTCTTCCAGCGCACGCCTTGCTTGGTGTTCTCCACGACTATGCCCGCCTGGGCAAGTTGCGCACGGATGGCGTCGGATTTGGTGAAGTCGCGGGCTTTGCGGGCGCGTTCGTGCTCGGCTACCAGGGCGTCTACCTGATCGTCAGGCAGGCCGTTGGAGCCGGCAACCTCGACCAGTTCTTTGGCGGCTTGCTCCAGCTTGCCTTCGGCTTTGGCCCAGTCAAGGATGCAGCGCATTCGGGGAGCATCATCATCGCGCAGCACGGCAAAAATTTCTTCAAACTGCCGCAATGCCTGCTGCAAAGCCGGAACATCGGCGCTGGTGACTTGACCGGCATCAGCCGCGGCGTTGGCCTGCCGCACCATCTCAAACAGCGCGCCCAGC
>DASSQB010000111.1:0-4455 GCA_035702725.1 Terriglobales bacterium
GGGTCGTGAGGCCGATTTGAAAGCGGTGGCACGCGATCTGAAGGTGCGCACCGTGCTGACGGGCAAGCTGATTCAGCGGGGTGACAGGCTGGTCGTCCAGACGGAGCTGGTGGACGTGGAGAACGACGCGCAACTCTGGGGCCGTCAGTTCAACCGAAAGCTGGACGACATTTTCGAGGTGCAGGAAGAGCTTGCTCGCCAGATTTCCGAAAACCTCCGGCTACGACTAACTCCAGAAGACGAGAAGCGCCTCGCCAAGCGGCCTACCCAGAATCGCGAGGCCTACCAGTTGTTGCTGAAGGCTCAGTATCACATTAGCAAAGCGACACCCGAAGGGTTTCAGCGAGGAATAGCATACGCGAGGCAGGCGATTGAAGCTGATCCCGGGTATGCTGAGGCTTACGCGTGGGTGTCCGCCGCATACTCATTGCCCGGCGTGTTGGGTTTCCTTCCGTCGGCGGAGGTGTTTCCCAAAGCCAAAGCGGCAGCACTGAAGGCCTTGGAGATTGACGATTCGCTCGCTGAGGCACAAGGTGCCTTAGCTGTAGTGCAGCTATCTTACGAGTGGGACTGGTCTGGTGCCGAGCAAGCACTGAGGCGAGCAATCGAACTGAACCCAAACTACGCTTGGGGCCGCGCTTATTGGAGCGATTGGTTACTCGCAAGAGGGCGGTACGAGGAGGCCATTACTGAGACGCAAATAGCGATCGAACTCGATCCTCTCTCGGCAGGGTTCATCTTTAAGCTGGGGCAGAAGCTCTGCTACCTGCGCGATTACGACCGTTCCTTAGAAGCACTACAAAAAACTCTGGAACTCGATCCCAACTTCGTGTGGGCGCACGCATTCCTCGCACAGGTCTATGCTTGGAAAGGAATGTATGAGGAGAGTCTCGTTGTATGTGAAAAGGTGGCACGCCTTTTTGGTGGCAACCCCTACAGCAGAGCATTGCGGGGCCTGATTCTAGCGATGGCTGACAGAGCAGACGAGGCGAGGACAATTCTGAGTGAATTGAGAGCGCGACCAAAACTAGATACCGTTGCACTCGTCGCCATAGCGGATGACTACAGCGTTTTGGGGGAAAAGGACGACGCGTTTGAGTTCCTCGAAGCGGCTTATAAGGAGCGTGCCAGCCTCATGGTCTTCCTCGGCGTCAGACCAACCTTCGACAACATCCGCTCCGATCCGCGCTTTGCCGACCTGCTGCGCCGAATCGGGCTGCCGCAGTAGAGTTCTCAAGCCAACAGCCGCTTATTTCCCGTACTTCTGCAGCAAAAATGCGCCCACGTCATTCTCCAGCCCCGCGTAGTCGCAGTGAATGGTGGCGCGCATGGCAGCCTCGGTCGAACTCCCTTCGGCAATGCGCTTCAGGATGCGGACCAGGTCGTCCATGCCGTCGGTGTCGCGAATGTACTCGGCGGCAGCCAGCGACTCGTCATAGGCCAGGCGCGCCTCCGGTGTGCTGAAGCGGATAAAACTGCTTTCAAGCATATTGAAGGGCAGTGCCTGGTGCTGGCTCATGAGCTGCCCCAGGCGCTGGCCAAAATAGGCCGTAGTGCGCGGCTCGAGAAGCTGCGCAATACCTTCGTGCAGCCACTGCGGGCAGCGTCCGCCACTCAACTGGTTGATGAACGAGTGTGCCAGTTCGTGCTTGAGCACCCGCGCCAGCTCCGGCGTTACCTCGGTCAAGCCGCTCACCGGAATGCGCAGCTTGCCATCGTTCAGGGCGCTGGTCCAGCCCGGCGCCTGGGTGACATCAAAGAATTCCTGCTCCGTGTAGAGCACCACGGGAATGCTGTAGCGTGGCTGGGCGTCCAGCCGGCTGGAGAGATCGTTGTAATCGGCGTCCAGCACCTGCAGCAGCTGGCGGCGGAACTCGTCTGAGGTCTGCCGGCCTTCATAGCGCAGGGTGAAGTGCCCGGTTTCGCGCTCGGAGAAGTTGGCTTCAGCGGCAACCTCGCGCTGGGCTTTGGCCAGGAATTGCTGCACCGTGGGATCGGGGCGCAACTGGAGGGAACGTTTCCAGGAGCGGACGGCGTCCTGGCTGCGGTCGGACATGAACTGGGCAAAGCCAAGGGCGGCAAAGGCATCCGCCGAATCCGGCGCCAGCCGCGTGGCTCGCTGGGCCGCATCCATGGCCTGGCGGTAATTGCCGCCCTGCAGCAGCACCGCGGCATAGTGAGTGAGGATGGTGGGATTTTCCGGTGTCAAGCCAACAGCGTGCTGCAAATAAGATTGTGCCTGCGTGCGGTGGCCGGCCTCCTCTTCATGGCGCCCGGCAAGAAAGTAGCCGGCAGCTGCCATTTGGGCGTCGCCGGAGCGGTCCAGGGAATCCAGCACCGAGGTATCCACCCGCCCGTCCTTGATCACGGAAACCGCGACCTGGCTATTGTCCATGGTGACGCTGGGGGTGAAGGCTGGCATCTCGGAAGCCGGTTTTTGCCCCTCTGGCCCGGCTGCCGACCCCTCGCTGGGCGGCATCCCCGTGGCATCCACGTGATCCACCAGCGATTTGGGGATAGCATAGGAATTGTCCCCGATGTCGTATTCGACGTGAGTAGCGCCCTGGCGTACGCGGTCCGCCAGAATCCGGCGGCCATTCTTCAGATAAATAGTGTCGGCGGGGGCGCAAATCGCCGAAATGAGGACGATAATCAGGCAGGCCCGCACGTCGCGATTTTAACCGCGCCGTTGGCGGCTGAAACCGTGACCAAGGTAACTGGCTATCTTCGCGCGCTGCTCCTGTTGGCGGGGCTGGCATCGTGTGCCCAAGCGGCCCTGGCGGCCCAGAACTCTCCGCCGGCTGTTCCCCCAACTCCGGGGGCTACGCTCTACCAGGAACTCGGAGGCGTGGGCCTGGATCCTGGCCGTGTTTTCCACATCCGCAACGCTTCCATTGAGCACCCGAACCTGCACGTCACTTTCAACGACGGCACCATCGCCTTCACCAAGGATGTGCTGGGCCGGGTAACCGGCGCCTATTTTGAGGGCGAAGGCGACCTGCTGCTGATGCCGCCCAATCGCGCCGAGCGCGCCTCCCTTGGCCTGTTTAGCGGCACCGCTATCCTGGAGGAGCAGTTCACCGCCGCCTACCTGCGTTTTAACGACGATACCCGGCAAGAGCTGGAGCCCTTCATGTATCCCACAACCGATGCGCAGGAATTTTTTGCCACCAATGCCGGGGTGGCCAGTTCGCTGGCCGCTAGCGATGCGCTTCGGCTGCTCCTCACTTTCAGCCGCTTTCTGCCGGCGGCCACCCCCACGCAGCGGTTGGCCGCTTACACCGGTAATGACCACTTTCTGCACTTGCGGCTGAGCAGCCCACGACGGGGGCTCTTCGACGTCTTCTTCGACTCCCTGGCACTGGAGCAAGTCTCCGCCGGGCAGTTAACGCTAACCGCGCAAGGCGATTTTTACGATCTCTGGACTTCTTTTTCTCTTCCCACACATGCCAAGCCGGGTGCAGAAACACCGCCTGACAACAGCTACCATGTGGTTGACGTCTCCCGTTACCGTATCCGCGCGCGAGTCACGCTTCCCCATGAGCTCTCGGCCAAGGCTCTGCTGGAGGTGGAGGTTCGGCAAAGCGGCGACCGGGCGCTGCTGTTTGAGCTCTCGCGTTTTCTGCAAGTGAAGAAGGTGGAAGCCGACGGCCGCCCCATTGAGTTCGTGCACAACCCGGCCCTTGACGGCACGCAACTGGCGCGGCGCGGCAACGATATAGTGGCTGTGGTCTTTCCGGAACTGCTGCGCGCCGGGCAGCGGCTGCAGTTAAGCTTCGAATATTCCGGCCCGGTGCTTTCCGAGGCCGGCGGCGGGCTGCTCTATGTGGGCGCGCGTGGCACGTGGTATCCCAACCGCGGCCTGGCCATGTCGCAATTCGATTTGCAGTTTCATTACCCACCAGGCTGGACGCTTGTGGCCACCGGCAAGCAAGTCCCTCCGGTCACGGAAGAAGGCTCTTCCTCCACCATCTCCGCCGAGCAGGTTGGTCACTGGGTCTCTGAGCACCCCATGCCCATGGCCGGTTTCAACCTCGGCCGGTATGTGAAAGCGGTGGCGCATGCCGGCAAAGTAGCAGTTGATACCTATGCGGCGGCAGGAGTGGAACGCACATTCCCGCAAGCACCGCCTTTGCCTCCGGCCGCTCCTCCCCCCAACCCGGAGATTTCTCCCGCCGAGCGCTTATCGCAAGAGCGCATGGCGATGGCGTCAGCTCCCCCGTCGCCTTCGCCGGCGCGCAACGCCCAAGCGGTGGCGGATGAGACGGCGCACGCCATCGGCTTCCTCTCCGCCCGCCTGGGACCGTTCCCTTACAGCAGCCTGTCTTTAACGCAAATGCCGGGAGGAACCAGCCAGGGCTGGCCGGGCCTGATTTTTCTGTCCAGCCTTGCCTTCCTTACCCCGCACGAACGCGAGGTTCTGCACTTTACCCCGCAGGCGGATGTGCTTTACGG
>DASSQB010000112.1:0-13400 GCA_035702725.1 Terriglobales bacterium
GGCTCTACCATCGGCACCAATATCCGGCATGTGTCATCCGGCAAGCCGCTGAAAGCATATTCCTTCAACGGCCTCGGCGAAGCCTGCACCCTTGGCCACCGCAGCGCTATCGCGCACATGAAGGGCATTCCGGCATGCGGCTACCTGGCCTGGATTGCCTGGCGCTTTATCGTGCTCACCATGTTCGTGCCCAGTTGGACGCGGCGTGTGCGCCTGATGTTCGACTGGTGGCTCACGCTCATTTTGGGCCGCGATATTGTGAATCCCAGAATTGACGAGCGCGGCGCGATTTCCCACGCTCTCTACGAGCCCGGGCAGATCATCGTCGCTGCCGGCGAGACCCGTCGCTACAACTATCTTGTGGAAGCCGGCGAGGTGGATGTGGTTTCCGCTGACCGCAATGGCGAAGTTCTCCTGGGCTCGCTCAAGGCCGGCGATTATTTCGGCGACCTCACCCGGCCGGATGCCGGCTGCTGCATTCGCGCGCGCACCCGCGTGCGTCTGCTCGCCATTGCCGGCGACGCGGCTGACGCTCTCAGCGCGGTGCGGCCGGATGTGGCGCAACTCCTGAAGGACCGGGGCGCGGCGCAAGAGCAGCCCGTCTGAAAATGTTTCTCGATCCGCTGAAAGCGACTTTGTTCGAAGTTCTGCTCCGCCGCCGCTCGCGGCGCGTGGGCCTGGGCATGACCATCCCCGCCGGACCATTTGAGTACACGAGTCCGCACAAACCAGTTCCTCTTACCGAGGACGAGGAAGCTGCGCTGGCCTTCGCCGCCTGCGGCATCACCGGCTACGCCCTGGCCGATCTCTCTTATGGGCCGGGCCAAGGCGGCAGCATGCTGGTAAGCAGGCTTGGCCGCACTGTCGCCAGCCCGGATGCGGTGAACGCCGTTTCCGTCGTCGTGACCAACGACCGCGGCACCTGGCTGCTGAAGCGGCCTCAGGATTTCGCGCCCGCCGAATTCGCAGAACTGGTTCGCCTAGCCCAGTTGGGTGCCCTCACCGACCTTTATAGACGTTCGCGCATGCAACTCTCCGACCGCCGCACCGCACCGTCGTTGGACCCAGGCTACAACTTCTCCATCAATCGCTGGTCGCTCTATGCGCACGGTACGACTTACTTCCTGCCCATCATCGAAACCACCACGCTCACCATCAACGCCATTCTGGAACTGTTCAGCGAGAGCATGGGCGTTTTCCTGCGCGATGAGCGCGCCTGGTTTCGCCCCGCCGGCATTGCCCGCTTTGCCCGCAGCAAAGGCGGTCACCTGCACGACGATCCGCGTGACCTGCGCACCGCCACCATTCAAATGGCGGAAACGGCGCTGCTGGAATCCATGGCCACCGAGCACGGCATGGTTCTGCAGAATTTGGGGCTTATGGCTGAAGCTCTGGGCTTGGGCGGCTTCCCTAATTTCGCCCGTCACGAGTTCAGCTGGTTTCAGGCGCTCGGCTTCCGCATGGGCTCCATGCCCGCCACTCGCTACGGCGGCGCGCCCTGGTTTCTCTCTGCGCCCGCTCGCTGGCTGGGAAAGGATCCATCGATCCCCTTTCCGCTGGGACTGGAGAAAGACGGTCAGATATTGCTCAAGCCCTTCTGTCCGCCTTATTACAAATCCATGGAAGAAGCGGTGCGCGCATTCGTGGAAATCAAGTTCGGGGCAAATGGCGCCTATCGCGGCGGCGCGCAACAAAGTTCCTGGCGAGACGCGGCCGCTTCTGCCGCCAAAATCCCGGCGCCCAGCGACGCGGCGGTGCAGGCCACCGTCGCCTATTGCGATTACATCTTCCGCCGCTACGGGCGCTTCCCCGCGTACACGGCGCCCTTCCGCACCATCATCGGCTTCCAGGTCTGCCACGTGGACTTGGATTTCTACGAGCGTTTCTACGCTCCCGATGCTCTTCCCGCCGCCGTCCGCGCCTGCACTGAACGCGCCCTGCGTGGCACTTAGACCGTCTCCCCTCATTTGTGGCGCGGGCGCCCTCGCCCGCGAACGGAGTTCCGATGCTGCTGGCCTGCCCGATGCTCCCGACCTCGGCCCTCCCCCCGGCTTTTCCCTCCAGCAATGGTTGCGACTATAATTGCCTCTCGTTCATCTACCAATTACCAGGCCGAGAGCGCCTCTAAGCAACGTCTGCAGACTTTAAATATCCAGGAGGAGCAAACATGAGTACCGCAATTGCTGAAATGCCGAGCGTGCTGCGCATCAACGACACAGCTCCCGATTTCACCGCCGATACCACGCAGGGCCCGATCCGCTTCCACGAATGGATCGGCAATGGATGGGCCATCCTGTTCTCTCATCCTAAGGATTTCACCCCGGTCTGCACCACCGAGCTCGGCTACATGGCCGGGCTGCAGCCCGAGTTTGCCAAGCGCAACTGCAAGATCATCGGGCTCAGCGTTGACCCCGTCGAGGACCACAAGAAGTGGGCGGGCGACATCGAGGAAACCCAGGGACACAAGGTGAACTATCCCATGATCGGCGATCCCGAGCTCAAGATCGCCAAAATCTATAACATGCTGCCGGCCTCAAGCGGCACAAGTTCCCAGGGGCGCACACCCGCCGATAACGCCACCGTGCGCACCGTGTTCGTCATCGGCCCGGACAAGAAGATCAAGCTGCAGCTCATTTATCCCATGAGCACCGGCCGCAACTTCGATGAAGTGCTGCGCGTGCTCGATTCCCTGCAACTGACGGCCAGGCACCAGGTCTCCACTCCGGTGAACTGGAAGCCCGGCGACGATGTCATCATCAGCGGCAGCGTCTCCAACGACGACGCCAAGAAGAAGTATCCCGGCGGCTGGAAGTCGCCCAAGCCTTATCTTCGCATCGTTCCACAGCCCAAGTAGCCAGTCTAATTTCAGTGCCCACCCTTTGCACACATTGCAAAGGGTGAGGCACCCTTCTGTTTCATTTCTGGGATATCGCAAGGTAAAGGGCGAACTGTCCGCGATATATCGACCGCACAGCAATGCGTTTCTCCGGATCCTTTCGGCAGGTCCAGCGTTTGTGGCAACGCAGATAGTGGTGATCGGACAAACTCACCTATGAAACTCGGACTTCGTCTCCGCGGACGTCGAGGACTGGTTGAGTCAACGTCCGAGCAGCTCAGCGGAAAGCACTTCCACTTGCCCACACAACGAACATCGGGTTGTGTGGGTCACCTGCCGGGACGGCGCCTTCTACGCGCGCCGCGAAATCAAAACTGAGTGCGGCGACGGCGGCATGGGATAAAATTCATGGTCGGTGAAGCCCGCATTGCTCATCATGCTTTCAAGTTCCGCGCGGGTATAGGCGTCTCCGGATGGAGTTTCGGCCAGCATGATCAACCCGAATGCTGCAGGCATGGGTGGGCTGACTCGGTCTTCATTCGGCACGAATTCTAAGATGGCAACGCGGCCTCCGGGGACTAGCGCGCCGTGCAATTTTCGCAGCAGTTTCTCGTTCGTAGGCACGTCAAAGTGGTGGAGAAAGTTTGGAATCAGCACCAAATCGTACCCTGATCCTATGTCCACGTCGAAGATGCTGCCGGGCAACGTTACATAGCGGTCGGCCACCCCAAACTTCTCCGCATTTTCGCGCGCCACCTCCAGCACATTCTTCCAGTCGACCGCGTTGACTTCGGCATTCGGGTTAGCTCGCAGCACGGCAATCCCGAACAAGCCATGTCCAGCCGCGATGTCCAGCACCTTCAACCGGCGTCTCTCGTTCCCGATAACCAACTTCGCCAATTCTTGCGACGCCATCATCATCATGGGAGCCATGGAGCGTGCGAAATCAACCCAGACGGGAGACTCTGCCTCAACTGCCATGCGATCAGTGGCTCCGCCATACCGTACTGCGTCTGAGAGCGCCAGAAAATGCTTACGCAGTGATTCGTTGAGCAGAAAACGTGTGCATGTCCCCATGTAGGCAGGCGACTTGCGGTCGAGAAACATCGCAGTGTCATCGCTCAGCGCGTATTCCTGACCAGACTTGGTGAGAAACCCATGGACAACAAGGAAATCGCAAAGGATACGGGCGCCACGTTCTGCAACCCTACACTCCCGTGCGATAGCGGGCGGTGTATCGTGGCCGGCGCCAATCGCCGTGAAGATGTCGAGTTCTATGGCGCTCCGGATCGCGTCGGTCAGCTGATAACCGTTAATTGCTTGAAAAAGGCGGAATGGAGACGCTTGCGGACGCTGCTCTGCTGGCGCAGAAGGCATTGTAGAAATCTCCGGCATCATTCACCTCGGGCGAGGATTCTAGCATGGGGCCGGCGGTCCGCCGGCGCCCTTTGCAGTTCCGACAAAGGGGCAAGACAACGTCGCCGAGCACTCCACCCTTAGCCGGGCAGCCTCACCCTCTATGTTTTACGCAAAGGGTGGGCTCACCAACCTGACGAGAGCCGACGACCCAAGCCCGAGAGCATGCACAAACAACTCATGAGCCGCTATTCCCCGCCGCCTGCGCCAACGGCGCTCGATCCTGGTACCCTGACGCCAGACTCAATCCGGCGCCCAGCAGTGCCACCGCCCAGAACATGGCGCTGAAGCGCTGGTAACGGAACCACAACAAAAAATAGATTGGGCTCAAAAACAAAAGACCGATGCCCGCCACCGTCAGCCAGCGCGCCATTCCCGTCGGGCGCTCGCGCAGCAGCCACTCCGCCGCCACCAGCAGGGGCAGCAGCAGCACGCTCAAATCGTGTGCCATCAGGTGGTAGCTCACCATCACCGCCACCACCAGGGTGAGGCCAAATCCCAAGACGAACTCCGGCTGTCCGCCACCTGCTTTCCATTTCCAGGCCGCCCATGCTAGTAGCGCCAGCGAGAGCGCCCCAAGAAACAGATGGGCTGAGTTGCCGTCGCCCGCCAGGCCCGCAACCACTCCCCGCAGGTTGGGCATGATCCTCGGGTTCATGGCGCCCCCGGCCTGCACGTGGCTGAACTGCAGGAGTTCATGCGGATAATTCATGAGCCCTCGCCAGCCCACCACCGCCGCGGAGATTCCCACCAGGGCGGCGGCCGTCACCGCGAAGCCCGCCACCGTCTTCCAGCGACGCCGCAGCAGCATCACCGCCATCACCGGCAGCACCAACTGAAAGCGGAACAGAGCCAGTCCCAGGCAGATCCCCGCAACAAAATTGCGTCCGGCTTTCATCTCTGCAAACGCCAGCCCAAACAGCAGGAGCAGCAGCAACGAGTCCTGCCCTTGCAGCAGGCAAACAAATACCGGAAAGAAGGCCAGCCCGCACAAGAATGCGAGGGCCTCCGACCAGCCCCGCAATTTCGGAGTGTGCGGGCCCAGCAGAAGCAGGAATGCCACCAGCGCGACCAGGCTGACCGCATTCCATACCCAATACGCGCCGGAATAAGAGAGAAAAGCTAAGGGGGCAAACAGCACGGCTTCAAAGGGCGGGTGAGTAAACGGCAGCGGACCGTTGCGAATTTTTACACCGGAAGCGAACTCCTGCTGGATCCGCCCCTGCGTCTGGGTGCTGTAAAGCTGCGAACCCAGCCCCCTTTGCACGCACTTGCCGGCAGCATAAAACGCGGTGAAATCCGGGTACCCCTGCCGCACCTCCTGCCGCAAGCTGAAGAACACCCAGGCATGCATGGACGCCATCCCCGCCAGCGCCACCAGCAGCACTGAGCGCAGCCTGGGCTTGTGGCTTTCAGGGCCCGGAGGGGTGGAAGGCATGCGCGGAGTATAGCTTAGCCTCGGCTAAGCCGGTTTGCGGGCCAGCAACATATACTGCGCTCCCAGCGGCAAGCGGGCCAGAGTGGGCTCCAAAGGGCGCAACCACTTCAACCAGCGCGGAAAATAGAAATGACTGCTTGCCTTCAACACTTGGAAGCTATTGCGGCACAATAGCTTCCGCGCTCTTGCCGAGCTGATCGGCATCGCCCCGTTGTCAAACTCGCACCGCCCGGTTATATAGCAGGTGGCAGGATTCCAGGGGTTGTTCTCCCAAAGGGCAAACATGCCGCCAGGTACAAGCGAATCATAGATATAGCGCAGTGCTGCGGGTCGTTGCGTCGGCGCGATATGGTGAAAAACCCCGTTGCAGAAGGCCAATTGAAACTCAGAGCGGGGCTGGTAATCCTGCAAATTCGCAAATTCTATGCCCTCACCCCCGTGCTCGCTGCGAGCTTGAATGAGTGATTCGCCCGATACATCAACCCCCAAGACCCCCCTGGGGCGCAGAATCTCCATCAAGAAAGGTACAGAGCCACCTGTGCCGCAGCCATAATCGAGCACCCTAGATGGCTTAAAACCAATCGCTTGCAGCTGATTGTGCAACCACAAAATGCGCTGCCTCGCGAAGTACGGCCTGGTCTCACCAGAGGGCGACAGGGCGCGGTTGAGCACGCCCTCATACCGGTGGGCATAGTTATCAAATAGGTTCGGGCTGCGGTGGCGAGGCGCGTTCTCCAGGTCAGCTTCTCCCGTTTTCTGTGGACTTTGTGCAAAAGTATACGCCACCTGAGAGATATCTAACCCCCGCAAAACCTTGCAAACAAGGTAATCACCTTAGGAACCCTCTCCCAACCCGTCCTCAAGGCAGTATCAGCATGAGACCCGACGGCAGTATGGCACCCTCGTGCTAGGGTATTTCTTCCTGTTGCCTTGCTGGTCAGCAATGTGAGCATAATGGGCTGCAATTCTTCCAGGCACAAAGGCAAAACTCAGGGCAATAAGTTACGCTGGGCCGCACTATCGTTCCAGAGCACAGATTTGGAAGCTCTTGCGGAGAGATTTGAAAGATGAAGTGTCATTTTGTGGATGAGCGGTTGGAATTTTTCGCCATTCTCGGCGAAAAGCTGGGCGAAGATTTCACCCTCGAACCCGCCGCTCTGGAAGAGCGGGAAAAGTTGCTGGCCTGCGACGTTCTGATAACCAGCCTGCCCAGCCGCGAAGATAAAGAATTCAGCGCGCGCTTCGAGCGCCTGGAAAAGCTGGTGCGCAATCCCGCCGGGCTTCCCGTTGTCGCTTTTCTCTCCACCACCGACCGCCAGGTGGTACGCATGGCGTGGAGCGCGGGAGCCTACGACTATTTTGTGGAAAGCGGCTCGCTGGAAGAATTGCGCCTGGTGCTGCGGCGCGCCAGCCAGTTCAACGAATTGCACCGTGAAGTGGAGCAGCTGCGCGTATCGGCCGCGCGCCTGAGCGATTTTGTCGCCGTGGTTGGCACCGACGAAAAGATGCGCGCCATTTACAGCTTCGCTTCTAAGGTTGCGGCCAGCGATGCCACGGTGCTCATCAGCGGCGAGACTGGAACCGGCAAAGAACTGCTGGCCCGCGCCATCCACCGCACCAGCCCCCGCGGGCGCGAGCCATTTGTGGCCGTAGCTTGCTCGTCGCTGCCGGAAACGCTGATCGAGGCCGAGCTTTTCGGCCACGAGCGAGGCGCGTTTACGGGCGCCAGCGCAGCCCGCCGCGGACGCTTCGAAGCAGCAGAACGGGGCACCATTTTTCTGGACGAAATCGGCGAGCTCTCGCCCAACATGCAGGTGAAGCTGTTGCGCGTGCTGCAGGAACGCACCTTCGAGCGCCTGGGCAGCAACCAGTTGCGCAGCATGGAAGCGCGCATCATGTGCGCCACCAACCGCGACTTGATGGAGCGGGTGAAGGCCGGGGCCTTCCGTGCCGACCTTTATTACCGGCTGAACACAATCGAAATCAAGCTGCCGGCGCTGCGCGAGCGCCGCGACGACATCGTCGTGCTGGCCTACTCTTTCCTTCACACTCATGCCGAGCGCCATCGCCGGCCCGCGCAGCGGATTTCTGCCGCCGCCATGGCCGCGCTGCAGGAATACGAGTGGCCGGGCAACATCCGCGAACTGCAGAATGCCATCGAGCGCGCGGTGGTGGTATGCGACGGCCCGGAAGTGCGCATCGAGCACCTGCCTTCACAATTTGCCGCCTGGGACACGGAACTGGAAGATAACTCCTTCGACGAGGAAGTGCGCGCCTTCAAGCGCCGCCTGATCCGGCGCGTGCTGCTGGCCTTCGACAACAACAAGCTGCAGGCGGCGCGCTCGCTCAAAATTGCCCGCTCCTCCCTGCACCGGCTGATTGACGAACTGGAAGTGCCCGAACCCGCCCCGCGCGACCGCAACATCCCCAACTGAGCCGCGATGGGCCTGCTCTCCACGCGGCGCGTTTTCGTCATCATCCTGGGACTGGGTCTGCTGGTGATGGCGGCGCGCGCCGTCCACGATCCCGATGTGTGGTGGCACCTGCGCTCCGGTCAGGAAATTGTCGCCAGCCATCACGTCCCCCGCCGCGACATCTTCTCCTATACCCGCTACGGCCAGGCCTGGATCGCCCACGAATGGCTCTCTGAGGTCATCTTTTTTCTGATCTTTCGCGCCGCCAGTTGGGCTGGGCTGATGGTGGTGTTCGCGGGCGTGATCGCCGGCACGTTCCTGCTGCTCTACCGGCAATGCGCGGGACGGCCTTATATTGCCGGACTGATGGTGGCGCTGGGCGCAATGGCCACCGTTCCGTCCTGGGGAGTGCGGCCGCAGATGTTCTCCATGCTGCTGGCGGCCGTGTTCCTATGGCTGCTGGATAAGGCCAGGCGACACGATCCTGCGCAGTTACGTTTCCTCTGGTGGATGCCGCTGCTGATGCTGCTTTGGGTCAACCTGCACGGCGGCTTTCTGCTGGGCCCCGCTCTGATGGCCATCACCCTGGCGGGATGGGCATTGGAAGCTTGGCTGGGAGTGGCGAAGTGGCCGGAGGCGCGCGCCCGCGTTCTGCGTTTGGGAGGTGCGCTGGCCGCTTGCGTTGCGGTAATTCCGCTCAACCCCAACGGGCTGGAGCTTTACCGCTATCCCTTCCAAACCCTGCAGGCGCGCACGATCGTGAACTACATCGTGGAGTGGGCTTCGCCAAACTTCCACTCCACCGACTTCAAACCGTTTCTTGGCCTGTTGCTGCTGACCTGGCTGGTGGTGGCGGTCTCGCGCAAGCGCCTTTCGCCCACCCAGATTCTGCTGCTCCTGGCCACCGCCTATGGCGGGCTGAGCGCGGCACGCCACATTCCTATTTTTGTGCTGGTAGCGGTACCCATCCTGGCCGAAGGCCTGGAAGAGCTGGCTGCGCGCCGGCATTGGTTCAGCCCAGAGGAGGCTTCGCTTCCGCCGGCCAAGTTGGCCATCAACTTTGTACTAGTGCTGGCGGTGTGCGCGTTGACCGTTCTCCGCTTTCGGCAGGTGATCCAGAGCCAGGCAGCGGGCGAGGCCGAGAATTTTCCCGTAGCTGCCACCGAATTTCTAATCCGGGAACACCCGCCCGCTCCCATCTTTAATTATTACGACTGGGGCGGCTACTTCATCGCCCGGCTTTATCCGCGATACCGCGTGTTCATTGACGGGCGCACTGACCTCTACGGCACGCTGATGGATACCTTCTCCGACACCGCGCGCGGCGAGGGCAACTGGCAGGAAGGGCTGCAGAAATACCATGTGCAGACCGTTGTCGTGCCGCCTGCGAGCGGCCTCGCCGGCCTGCTGCGCATCAATCCCGCGTGGAAAAAGGAATTTGAGGACAAGCAGGCGGTGGTGTTCGTGAAGGCGGCGGTTGGTCGTTAGGCGTTGGTGGATGCGGGGTACGGCCTGGCTATCGGCGCCTGGCATGAGCAGGGGGAGGCGGTGATCCGGGCCAGCGGCCTACCCTTCACCTTTGTGCAGCCCTCCGGCTTCATGTCAAACCTGCTGGCTTGGGCGCCTTCCATAAAAGCAGAAGGGGTTATGCGCGCGTCCACAGGCGATGGCAAAAGAGCCTTTATTCACTCCGATGACATCGCCGACATCGCAACCCGGGCATTGACAACAGGGGAGCATGAGGGAGCATCCCTGGCACTAACCGGGCCAGAGGCGCTTAGCTTTGCAGAGGTTGCTGCCAGGATGGAGGCCGCCGCCGGAAGACCGATCAGGTTTGAAGCCATCTCCGACCAGGAAGCGCAGCGGCTCTACACTGCTACGGGAGCGCCGCCCGCCGAGGCCCTGGCTCATGTGGCGCTCTGGCGGGCGATCCGCGAAGGCCGTCTCGCCCGTGTGACAAACACGGTGGAGAAAGTCCTCGGCCGACCACCCATCCCGCTTGACAAGTGGGTGCTGGAGAACGCGGCAGCCTTCCGCGGCTGAGTTGCCTCTCGGTTGCTTCTCGGCCTGCAGCTGAAGCCGCCCTTCCTACCAACCTTGCACAAACCGCGAACGATTGGACACCCGCCGCCATTTCCCACAGTTACGATAGTGATTGGCGATGAAGACTCTAGCCGCTTAAGCTGCTGCCGTTATGGGAATAGGGATGGTCCTACTGGCTGCGCGGGTGGTGGGCACCGTCTTCGCAGCAATTGGGGCAGCGGCATAAGATGCTCTCAAAAACACAAACAGTTACACAGGTAACTGTCTCCCTTCTGCACCAGCCTTCCCGGCCTCCTGTCTCAGCTTTCGGACACTCGTGCTGTCAAGCCGCTGACAGCCAAGCTAAGTTGCTGAATCTGAAGCTCAAATTATCTGGCTCGAAGGTGCCATTTGCGCTCTGGATTGCACCAGAAACCGAGAATTCCGGAGCGCAAGCTCCTATTACCAATGTAGGGAGGGGTCGGCAATGTTGGAAGTTCTTCGCAAGCTGTGGCGGGATGACGAGGGCCAGGACATCGCAGAGTACGCGGTGATGCTGGCGGTGATTCTGGTCATTGTGGTCGGCACCATCCGCCTGATCGGCGGACAGGCCAACAACGTATTTTCCCAGACGGCAAGCGCGATTGGCGGCTAAGGGGGAGGGGAGAACCTCCGCCCGAGGCTGAAGATTGGCGTCTTTTGAGCGCAGGCTGGCGCAGCCACCACGCGGTTGGGCGCCTGCCTTCGCTCGTTTGGGTAACCAGAATCAAGGAGCAATGACAACAATACTGAGCGCCGCCGTGCTGGGCCACAGATGGGGGGTTCCCCACCCTGAGGTGTGGAACGCGCTCATCCTGGCCTTTGTGGTGACGGCGGCGGTGGGCGATATCCGCTGGCGCAAGATCCCCCGCCTGCTGACCACGGCGGCGGTGGCCGCGGGCCTGATTTTTCATCTGGTGCACGGAGGATTGGGCTGGGAGTTTGCCTCTGCTCTGATCGCGACGCTGATCGCCTTCGGGGTGGGGCTGAGCTTTTTCCAGCTGGGCGCCATCGGCGGCGGCGACGTCAAGCTGATCACCGCCCTGGGAGCGCTGCTCGGCCTGGACCGCTGGATCGTGGCCATGGAGGTGGCGGTGCTGGCGGCGGCCCTTATCGGCATCGTGCAGGCGGTGCGCCGGGGCACGCTGGGCCAGATGCTGCGCAATATCGGGTCGCTGCTCAAGTGGCTGGCGGGAAGAGGAGGCATGACCGCCCATCCCACCATCAACGTGCGCAATACGACTATGCTGCGCGCTCCCTTTGGAGTGGCGGCGGCCCTGGGAACATTGTTTGCGGTTTTTAAGCCATGAAGCCAAAGAGGACAGAACGAGGCGCCACGCTCCTGGAAGGAGCCGTGGTGTCTTTGCTGCTGTTTACGTTGCTGCTGGCCATTCTGGGATTCGGGCGGGCGTTCAACATTTATCAGGTGGTGACCGACGCGGCCCGGGAGGGGGCGCGCTTTGCCGTGGCGCCCGATCCCACGAACAGCTACTCGCTGCCCAGCGCCACCGCGGTGGCCACCCGGGTGTGCGGCTATCTGCAGGCGGCCAATGTCAGCTTTGCCAGCGGCTCCTGCGCCCTGGCCACCGGGCCGGGCGGACCGACCTGCGCCAGCGGCGGCACCATGCCGGCAGGAGTAGCGCCGGGAGTTTACGTGTTGCAGGGTTGTTCGCAGACCGTCAACACCATTCAGACCTATTACACGGAAGTGGATGTGAAGGTCCCTTACCGGCTGTTCGGGCTGCCCTTCACGGTGAATTTGACGACACGAGCGGTGATGCGCAATGAAGCGACTGGCCAGATTTACGGCAACTAAGCGGGGAGCGCGAGGCACGCAGGTGGCGGAGCTGGCGGTGGTGCTGCCTCTGCTGCTGTTCCTGTCGCTGGCGGTGTCGGAAGGGGCGTACATGATCCGCGTCCACCAGGTGCTGAACAACGCCGCCCGCGAAGGGGCGCGCCTGGCGGTGGAGCAGCAGAACTATGACCCGGTGAATCCCCTGACCGACTGCACCGCTCCCAAAGGTAACAAGCAGACGGCACTGTGCCAGGCCATCATCAGCTACGCGCAGAACAACGGCATCAGCGCGGGCTCCAGCTTCAACCAGTGCAATGGGGCGCCGGGCACCAACGGGCTGAACATCACCGTCAACCAGCAGTATCTGATTCCAGGCACCGGCGGAGGGCTTAACCTGCCGGGCACGCAAGTGCAGGTGCTGTGCCCCTATAACCTGGCGTTTCTGCCGCGCATTCCCAGTTTTGGAATAACCGGAACAGTAGTCCTGAAGGGCAACGCAGTTTTCCGGGATTTTTTTTAGTTTTCAGATTTTCTTTGGCGAGGAGAAGTGATGAACCGCAACCGGCTGTTGTTGATTGGCATTCTGGCCCTGGGCGTGGGCGCCCTGGTGAGCTACATGGTTTACACCACGCTGCGGCGCACCGTGGCCACGGTGAAGCAGGCGAATACGCAGGTGGTGGTGGCGGCGCTGGACCTGCAGGTGGGGTCCAAGCTGGAAGACAAGGATCTGCGCGAGATCCGTCTGCCCGGCGCCGACCTGCCGCAGGGCTATTTCCAGAACAAGGCCGACGTGCTCGGCCGCGGGGTGGTGGTCCCGATCGCGAAGGGGGAATTCATCCTGCCCAGCAAGCTGGCGGCGGAGAACGCGGGCGCCGGTCTGCCTTCGCTGATTCCGCCCGGCATGCGCGCCGTCTCGGTGCGGGTGAACGAGGTGGTGGCGGTGGCCGGATTCGTAATTCCGGGCACGCGCGTGGACGTGCTGCTGACGGGCAATCCCCGCGGCACCGATGAGCCCCTGACCACGACCGTGCTGGAGAACGTGGAAGTGCTGGCGGCAGGGCAGAAGCTGCAGCACAGCGCCCAGGGCGAACCGCAGAGCGTGCCGGTGATCACGCTGCTGGTTTCGCCGGAAGACGCACAAAAGCTGACCATGGCCAGCAACGAAGGGCGCATTCAGCTTACGCTGCGCAACCCGACCGATACCTCGGAGGAGAACCTGGCGGTGCTGCGCGATTCTTCGCTGTACCGGGTGGGGCCCGCGCCTGATCCCCGGCCGTCGCGCACGCGTGTACGGCGGGTAGCGGCCGCGCCCAGGCCGGCGCCCGCGCCCAGCATGTACGTAGTGGAGATGATCAAGGGCGACAAACGTGATGTGGCGAAATTCTGACCGGCTTCTGAGTTATCGGCTCCCCCAGGTAGTCAATGACCTGTTTTTTAGCG
>DASSQB010000113.1:0-8078 GCA_035702725.1 Terriglobales bacterium
GGCAGCATGGGCACGGCGCGATCAGGGAAGTAGACGGAATTGCCGCGCAGGCGCGCCTCGCGGTCGAGCGACGAGTCGTCGGTCACATAGTGCGCCACATCGGCGATGTGAACCTGCAGCTCGAAGTTGCTGTTGTCCAGACGGCGCACATGCACTGCATCGTCGAAGTCGCGAGCCGTTTCGCCGTCAATGGTGACAATCGGCAGGCTACGGTAGTCGCGTCGCTGCTCCAACTCGCGTGCCGAGACAATGCCTTCCACCGACTGCGCCTCTTCCAATACCTCGGCGGGGAAACGGTGGGGCAGATGATACTTGCGGATAACAATTTCAACGTCCACGCCGAAATCGTCTTCATAGCCCAGAATCTCAATCACTCGCCCGCGCGGATTCTGCGTGGGCGTAGGCCATTCCGTGATCTCAGCGTCAACCACTACGCCCTCCAGGTCCTCCCAGCCGACAGCCCGGTGCTTCACCTCCTCTCCAATAACACGGTGTACCTGGCTGCCCTTCCTGCGACTTTTTCCTTGTTTTTCCTCGGTGTCCTCTGTGGTTGGTATTTCGGCCCCCCGCGGGATGATCACATCCAGCGTGATCTTCTCGTCCATCGGCCGCACGTAGTTGTAGCGCGGGCCATAGTGAAAGGTGCCGACGACGCTGGGATGAGCCCGTCCCAGCACGCGCAGGATGCGGCCCTCGGCGCGGCCATCGGAGCGGATGGTCCCGATCTCCACCAGCACGCGGTCGCCGTGCATCGCCGAGCCGATGGCATTAGCGTGGATATAGATGTCGCCGCTGATGCGCTGCTGCACCTCGGCGCTTTCCGGGATGACAAATCCGTAGCCATCCCGATGCATAGTCAGCCGGCCAGTTACCGCGTTCTTATTTTTGGCGGCTTGGGGAATGGAGTAGCGGTCGCCATCGGCTTGCACCAGTTCGCCGCGTGCCACCAGTTGCCGCAGCCGCTCCGCCAGTTCGCGGCGCTCATTGCCGCGCGCTCCCAACTCGCGCACCAGTTGCTTGTAGCCGGCCGTATGTCGCGGCTGGCGCTCGATTTTCCTGAGAATTGCGGAATCGGAAAGAGTGGGCACGTGCTGTTTAGATGATGCAGTACAGGAACCGGGTCGCGGCCTACAGGCATTGGGACTAGTCCCAACGTAATAGTTCCGCGGAAGCGATTCTCACTTACTCTATCGTAAGCGCGAAACCAACATGGGGATAGGGCCCTGCCGAAGGCAAGAACCCGCTGCCCAGGGATGATTCAAGCAGCACGGTGGGCTGGTTCAAATTTGGTGAGCGCGGCGTGCCCTTGCCAGCTGGGCAGTTTTCCTCAGGCAGCCGGGATTTCCACAACTCGCGGCTTGGACCTGCAAGGTAAAATGCGGAGCTAAAGACTCCCAAAACATGGCTGGAAGCGCCACCTTACTTCAACCAAAGAGAAAGGATTTATCTTGAACATGTGGAAGCCCACTAATCAGCCAACTCCTAGCCCGAAGCCGTTCAGCCCCGAAGCGGAGCGTCCGGTTACTCCTTCGATTTCCTCCTCCGCTCCCGAGAGCACACCGGCGCCGGTCAGCCGTCCGAGCACGGTGGGCACCACCGCCGAGCAGGCCACGATCGGCAAATCGCTGGTCATCAAGGGCGAGGTGACGGGGTCGGAATCACTCTACATTGACGGTCGGGTGGAAGGCTCCATCAACCTCTCCGGCAACCGGGTCACCATCGGACGCAACGGTGTGGTGGCCGCCAACATCAACGCGCGCGAAATCGTGGTGCTGGGCAAAGTGCGCGGCAATCTGACCGCCAGCGACCGCGTGGATATCCGCAACGATGGCTCGCTGACCGGCGACGTCATTGCCGCCCGCATCAGCATTGAAGATGGCGCCTTCTTCAAGGGCGGCATTGATATTCGCAAGCCCGGGCAGAAGGCTAACGGCGACGCCAAGGATGTGGATGCGCCTGTGGCCACCGCCGCCCGCGCCGGCGCCACCAACTAGCTCGCGGCGCCGGAGCTGATAAGACCGGGGTGCTCGTGTACCCGCACGCCAAAACTAAAGTTCCCCATCGGGCGCCTACCAGGGCGCCCGAAAATTTTGATGGCATTTGGCACCGAGCAATTGGCATTTGGCCGCGAGGTGGTGTTGTATTTCCCGACTCCGGACTCTCTACCTGCTTGCTGCTGACCACTGACTACTGCTTCTACGGTTCTATCCCCGCGCTCATCTCTTCCGCATGCTTCTCCGCCACATGCGGGTACGTAGTCCGCTGCCCCCGCCTCTTCAGCGCCCCGGGCAATTCCGAGCGCGTCGCCCAAAGCCCCATGGCTACGGCTGCCGCCCAGGTAAGGGAAACTAAGAATAGCGACAGGAAGTCCGCCTCCCGGCTGCCGCTCAGCGGCACCGACCGCGCTACTCCATAGCTCAGCACCAGGGCAAAGAGCGACGTGAACCCGGCCTTTCCCAGTTCTTTCCAGGGAAGGGCTGAGGTCATCACCAGCTTGCGCCGGTGCAGCAGCAGGGCCAGTGCCGCCGTGTTGGCGAAAATTCCCACGTCGGACGCAATGGTCAGCCCCACCACCCCGAACGTCCGGAAAAGTGCTGCATACAGGGGCAGCGAGGCCACGGTAATGATGGTGCTGGCGATCATGGGCGTCAGCGTGTCGCCGGCGGCATAGAAGGCACGGGCGTACAGCGCCTGCGCCGACCAGAAGGCCAGCGAAATGGCGAACCAGAAAAAGAAGAGGGCGGTTTCGCGCGAATCCGAAAAGTGAAAACGCCCGCGGCGGTAGACCAGGTCAATCAGTGGCAGCGCCGCCGCCATCATCCAGGCCGTGCTCAGGAACGACACGGCGGTGATGCGGTACACCGAGTTGTTCACCGTGTCGCGGAATTCCTGCAGCCGCTTTTCGTTGAAGAGTCGTGCGAAAAACGGCAGCGAAGCCTGCCCTGTGGCCTGGCCCAGCACCGCAATGGGCACCAGGAACAGGCGCTTGGCGTAATTCAGGCGCGTGATGTCGCCGGCGCCGCCGGAAGCAAAGTAGCGCAGAATCCAGTCGTCGGCGGTAACCAGCGAAACCCCCAGCATCAGCGGGATGGAAAGCTTCACCCATTCCCGAAAAGCGGCATTGCTCAGGTCGAAGGAAGGCCGGTAGCCGGTGCCGACCCGCTTTGCCCCGATGGCGTTGACCAGAAACGGGCCTACAAAGCTGCCGAACAGCGCGCCATAAGCCAGCGACGCGATGCCGATGCGGTTCCCCAGCACTACCCCGCCCAGGATGATGAACACGTTGTAGAGCAGTGGCCCGAAGGCGGGCAGCAGGAACAGCCGCCGCGAAAGCAATACCGCCGAGACCACGCCGCCAACATAGAAGAACACCTGCCCCGGCAGCAGAATCCGAGTGAGGTGGACGCAGAGGTCCAGTTGGCTCGCGTCAAAATGGGGAAAGAGGCGGCGCTCAATGGGTGCGGCAAAAATTTCCGCTAGCACGATGCCGATGCCCAGCACCACGGTCATCACCGTGATGATTATGGAGAATGTCTTTTGCGCTTCACCTTCCCGCTTCTCCGCCAGAAACCGGGTGTAAATGGCGATAAAGGTGATCGAAGCGGTGCCGCCGGCCACCAGGTAATTCAGCCAGTCGGGCAGGGTGAAGGCGGCGACATAGGCATCCGTGGCATGCCCGGCGCCGAAGGCATAGGCGATGTAGGCTTCGCGGAAGTAGCCGATCACCCGCGACAGCATGACCGCAGCCATCAGCAGCACCGTGGCCGAAAGCTCGCTGTGCTCGTGCGACGGCCGCAAAAGCCTCAAGATTCGCTGGCGAACGCCCATGCTAGCCGCAGATTAACCTATATGCATGTGGATTAGAGCCGCCGGTACACGAATAGTCATTTGCAAAACCGCTTTGAAAGAGCGCGGCCTCAGACGCGCAAATCACCTACATTGAACAAAATGTCATCCTGAGCTGCGCGACTGAGCGCCACCGAGGAAGCGCGGCGAATGGACCTGCTTTTGATCGCCTGCAATACAACACAGCGAGTTGTAAGCAACGTCTCTACCGAGCAGCATACGGATAGGGCAATGTGCGCACATCGATAGAGACGTAACTCGTTACGTCTCCAGGCACGGAACTCTTCGAGTGGCCCTGAGAATTTTGACTTGTCGGCTGTTCCGACCACATAATTCCTCCGTGTCCCAGCCCGTACGCTCCCAGCCGCGCCCTGCCGTGCTCCGGCGTTCCTTCAACAGAACCTTCCCCGCCGCCGTACGCGGTGAAGGCGCCCTGCTATGGGACTTCGAAGGCAAGCAGTACCTGGATTTTTCCGGCTCCGCCGCGGTCAACCTGATCGGCCACGGCGTGCGCGAAATCGCCGACGCCATGAGCGAGCAGGCCCGTACCCTGGAATTTGTTCACACCAGCCAGTTCACCACGCCGGTAGCGGAAGAATACGCTCACGAGTTGCTCGAGTTTGCCGGTGAAAATTTCCGCGGCGGCGCCGTCTTCTTCACCTGCGGTGGGTCGGAGGCGGTGGAGAGCGCCCTCAAGCTGGCCCGCCAGTACCAGGTGGAAATCGGCCAGAAGCAGCGCTTCCAGGTTTTCAGCCGGCGCCAGAGCTACCACGGCGCCACTCTGGGTGCCCTTGCCGTCTCCGGCAATGTTCGCCGCCGGCAGATTTACTTACCCATGGTGCGCGAATTTGAGCAGATTTCTCTGCCCTACTGTTATCGCTGCCGCTACGACTGCAAGAATTGTGGGCAGCAGTATGCCGCCGAACTGGAGCCTGCGCTGGCCGCCAGCAAGGATGAAGTGGCCGCGTTTATCGTTGAACCGGTCAGTGGCGCTACCCTCGGGGCGGCGGTGCCGCCGCAGGGTTATCTGCAGGAGGTTGCCGCCATCTGCCGCCGTCATGGCGTGCTGCTCATCGCCGACGAAGTGATGACCGGCATGGGGCGAACCGGCCGCAACTTCGCCGTCGAGCACTGGGGCGTTGCACCCGACATTATTGTGACCGCGAAAGGCATGTCCAGCGGCTACGCGCCACTCGGCGCGGTCATCGCCAGCGAGCGCGCGGTGGACGCCATCGCCAGCGGCTCCGGCAGCTTCACCCACGGCTTCACCTACAACGCGCATCCTGTCTCGGTGGCGGCAGGACGCGCTGTGCTGCGACACATTCGCGAGCGCAAGTTGGTGCGGGCTGCATCGCAGCAGGGAACGGCAGGCGCGGCGCTGAAATCAGCACTCGACAGTTTGCACGATCTGCCCACGGTCGGGGACGTGCGCGGCATCGGCCTGCTCTGGGGCATTGAGTTCGTGGCCGACACAAAAACCAAGCAACCCTTCCCCATGGAGCTGAATGTTGCGGGTCGAGTAGGCCAGGCCGCTGCGGCTCGCGGCCTGCTGGTCTATCCCATGCAGGGCTGCGTGGATGGCTACACCGGCGACCACCTGCTAATCGCCCC
Organism: Terriglobales bacterium; assembly: GCA_035702725.1. Lineage (GTDB taxonomy): Bacteria > Acidobacteriota > Terriglobia > Terriglobales > Acidobacteriaceae > JAICWP01. The sequence continues at coordinate 5,458 of DASSQB010000113.1, forward strand.
GCCCGCGGTCATTTCAACGGAACAGATTGCTTGGGCGGTTGATCAGTTGCGGTCGGCTGTGGAGCAAGTCGCAACTTCTATTCACCACAGAGCCACTGAGGCACAGAGAATTGACGATTGAAACCACTGTCTGCACAGGGAGGGTTTCAATCGTCATTCATCATTCATCATTCTTCAATCAAGCGGGGGTTTTCAATCGTCAATCGTAAATCTTCAATCGTCAATTCCTCTGTGGTTCCGTGTCTCTGCGGCCAAGTTTCAGTCTCCCGGATGGTTATGCATCTGCCGCTCCATTGACCAGATCGCCTCCGGGCTGTGCTCGTAGGGATACATATGAACCATCCACCCGAAGACGTGGGGAATAAACCGGCCACCTGCTGCCTCGCAAGCGTCTTTGGTATAGATCGACCCCTGCAGTCCGAATTGGGGATGCGGCTGCAGCATTTCCTGGCGCCGGTCTTTGGGTGGCAGGCACAGGTTTACGTGCTGGTGCCACTGCGCGATGCTCAAGGGGACGCGGTTATCCAATTTGTCTTGGCGCATGCGCCGCGGCGCTGTATACATGAGCCCAATCAGCTTGTAGTCGTCGCCGTGTTTCTCATAAAGCAGGGAAGTTGGGTGCTCGGGATTGAAGCGGAACGCCGCCTCAAACGCATAGCGGCGATTGGTGAAGTGGTACATCTTTTGCGGGACATTGGGGAGAAAGATCTGGTAGCCGTCGCCCAGGGCCACGCGGTAGTCCTGGTATTTAGCGATGGCGCTGCGCGCTTCCTCCACGATTTTGTCAGCGCGCTCCTGGTCGCCGGGTCGCATCGGCCCCAGCGCCGTCATCTTCATGTGCGGCCCCATATCCATGTGGTGCGATTCCATCGCCTCCATAGCATGTTGGCCTTCTGGCACACCAGACATTCCGGGCATGTTGGACATGTCCTGGCTTTGCGCCATAAGACCCGCACACAAAAACAATGCACATAGGCTTAGCTGGAGCCCGCGAGCTGACATTGGTTTCCTCGGTGCGCTTGGCGTCTCGGCGGTGAAGTTCTTACCTGACCCACGAAAGCGCTACAAGGTTTAACCCTGCATCAGCCCGTGGGTTGCTGGGCGAGCGGATCTTTGGCAGGAGTTACGCCGGTAACCACGGCTTGCGGGTTGGCAGCAAACGCGGCCGCCTCTTTGCCCGAGCGGATGCAGTCAGGTACGCCGATACCGCGATAACCGTTTCCAGCCAGCGCCAAGCCGGGCAATTGCTGTCGCAGCCGCTCGATGCGCCCCAGTCGGTCCAGGTGGCCGACTCCATACTGCGCCATGGCGCCCTGCCATTTGTAAACGCGGCAGAAGAGCGGCTTCGCAGTTAACCAGAGGATGTCACGCAGTTCCTGGCGCACAGCAAGCTCGATCTGCTGATCGGACCAGCCGAGAATTTCCTCGTCTCGTGAGCCGCCCAGAAAGCAGCGGATGAGCGCGCGGTCCTGCGGCGCGCGGTGTGGAAACTTGTTATGTACGAACGTGCACGCCAGCATGCGCTTTCCTTCGCTGCGTGGCACAAGAAAGCCGAAGCCAGGAGGCAATCCCAAGCCAGCCCGCTCGTAACCGAGTGTGACCGTCACCGAAGAAGTGTAGGCGATGCCGCTCAGTTCGCGGGCAAGGTCCGCCTGAACCGGCGCGAGAAGCGCGCCCGCCTTCGGGCCCGGCGTGGCCAGGATCACGGAATCAAAATCTTCCGCGCCGCTGTTATCCGCCGTTACTCGCCACAAGTCAGTTTGTGGCGCGGGCGCCCCCGCCCGCGTACTCTCCCGCCGCAGCTTACGAACCGCACTACCCGTGCGCAGGGTCTCGCGCGGCAAACGCTCCAGAATTGCGTCCACCAGTTGCTGCATGCCATCTTTCAGCGAAGTGAAAAGCGGGCGTGGCGAGGCATTGCTTTTTGCCATGCGCCTTCGCGCCGCCAGCATGCCCCGCCCCAGGCTGCCGTGTTTGGCTTCCATCTCGGCGAACCGCGGCAGCACTGCGCGCACGCTCAATCCAGAAGCCTCACCGCCGTACACGCCGGAGAGCAGGGGATCGGCCAACCGGTCCACCATTTCTGCCCCGTAATGCCGCTCCACCAGCGCCGCCACAGTTTCGTCGCCATTGGCTGGGCGGGGTGGATGGAACCACTCCTGCGCCATCCGCACCTTCGCTCCCACCGAAAACAGTCGTGAGAAGACCACAGGCAGAATCCTGGTGGGCACCATGAACATCAGCCCGTCGGGAATGGGCACCAGCCGCCGCTCTACCAGAATGTAGGTCTTGCGGCCGACATCATTCGAGCCAATCAACTGGTCCGCGATGCTCAGCTCGCGGCACAGGTCCGCAGCCCAGGGTTTCTCAGTCAGGAACGAATCAGGCCCGGCCTCGATCAGGCAGCCCTCCGCGTGTTCCGTCTGCAGCGAGCCGCCCAGACGGGAAGTTCGTTCGAACAGCACGTATTCCAGGGGCGCGCCTTTACGGCGCTGCTGTTCCAGGTAGAACGCGGCGCTCAGCCCGGAAATACCTCCGCCAATAATCGCAATCCGTCGCATTAAATACTTATCGTCATCCTGAGTGAGCGCGAGCCGAGTTTACGAGGTGAGCCCGAACGA
>DASSQB010000114.1:0-2330 GCA_035702725.1 Terriglobales bacterium
GCCGCGGTTTCGGCCCGCAGAATTGTCGGACCCAACGAAGCGGCTTTCCAACCTGCTTCCGCGAATGCCTGCACTTCCTCGGTGGTCCAGCCTCCTTCCGGTCCAATTGCCAGCAAAAAGGAAGAGCCGCCGCCGGAAGCACAAAGTTCACGAAGCGAGGTCGCGGTTTCAGCCTCCGAGAGCACAATTCTCAATTCACCCTGCAGAGCCAGCACGTCGCCCAACTTCACCGGATTGACAATCTCCGGCTGTGCCGCCCTCCGTGCCTGCTCGGCGGCTTCCCGCGCAATGCGCCGCCAGCGCTCCACGCGTTTAACTGCGGCCGCTGCGAGGCGAGCATCCGTTCGCCGCGCGGCGAAAGGCAGAATACGCGTCACACCCAGTTCGGTACACTTCTCGATCACCCATTCCATGCGGTCGAACTTAAAGATCGCCAGCGCCAGCGTGACCTGCGCCAACGGAGTGGCTTCCACTTCTTCCCCCAGCTCAAACTCCACCCGCTCTTCGGAGACTGACACGACGCGTCCGCGCCGCACCACGCCTTCGGCCGCGATATCAAACTCCTGCCCCACCTGCGCCCGCAGGGCCCGCGACAAGTGGGCGGCGTGCTCCCCCAGCAGCACAGCGCGATTGCCGCTTACCTGGTCGGCAATCCAACGGCGTCGCGTCATCGCAGCAGCACCAGCCAGGTGGCCACCGCCGCCACCGCGTATAGCACGCCAAAAAGAATGTTCTGGGATTTCAAACTGGAGGTATCGAAGCGCTTGGTGTTGCCCACCATCTCCACCCCGCTCAGCAGGCCGATGGCGGCGGCCAGCACCAGCCAGGCCTGCTGCCGCCAGAGGATGGCGTATAGAACCGCCGCCGCTACGGAAATTGCCGCTGAGACCAGGCCAATTTTGAAGTAACGGGAGCGCCTCTGGGGAGCGGCCATGCGTTCGCTGGTGAGCACCGCCACTCGCTGCGGCATGGCCAGCCGCATCACGGCCGGCAGTACGGTTACGAACAAAAGGAAGTAGGCGTAGTAGTGCTCAAACCTAGCCAAAGATGTCTTTCACTTTGCTGAGCAGCGTCTTGCGCTGGGGCTTGTTTTCAATGCGCCCCAGCCCCTCCAGTTCCTGCAGCAGTTCGCGCTGGCGTTTGTTCAGCTTGTTGGGGGTTTGCACTTTGATCTCCACGAAAAGATCGCCCTTGCCGTGGCTGTTGACCACAGGCACACCCTTGTGGCGTACCCGAATAGTAGCGCCCGATTGCGTGCCCTCGGGAATTTTCAGCAGGTGCTCGCCTTCCATGGTTGGAACCATGATCTCCGTGCCCAGAGCCGCCTGCGAGAACGAAATGGGAATCACGCAATACAGGTCGTTGCCCTCGCGGTCAAAGAAGGCGTGCTCCTTCACGTGCAGCACAATATAGAGATCGCCCGCGGGCCCGCCAGTCGCTCCTGCCTCGCCCTGCCCGGCATAGCGGATCCGCGTGCCATCTTCCACGCCCGCCGGCACCTGTACTTCCACCGTGCGTTCCTGCAGCGTGCGCCCCTGGCCCTTGCACTTGGGGCAGGGATCAGTAATTACGCTGCCTGCCCCCTGGCATGTGGGACACGTGCGCGCAATGCTGAAGAATCCTTGCTGGTAGCGAACCTGCCCGCGGCCTCCGCAGGTGCGGCAGGTGACCGGCGCTTTGCCCGGCGCCGCGCCCGAGCCTTTGCAGTCTTCGCAAGCTTCGTGCCGGCGCACCCGCACTTGTGCTGTAGTACCGAAGACCGCCTCATCGAATTCCAGGGTCAGGTCCTCGCGCAGGTCGGGACCGCGCTGGGCCCGGCTGCGACCGCGCCTGCTGCCGCCTCCGAAAAGGTCGCCAAAGCCGAAGAAGTCGCCGAATATATCGCTGAAATCCTGGAAAATAGTGGCGTCGAAGCCCCCGAATCCGCCGGCGCCAGCGCCCGCCGCCGTGCCCACGCCGGCGTGCCCGAAGCGGTCGTACATGGCGCGCTTTTGCGAGTCGGCCAGCACGCTGTAGGCTTCGGTAGCTTCCTTGAATTTTTCTTCCGCGTCTGGATTGCCCGGATTGCGGTCGGGATGGTATTGCAGCGCCAGCTTGCGGTAGGCGCTCTTGATCTCCTGCTCGCTGCAGGTCCGGGCTACCCCCAACACCTCGTAAAAGTCGCGTTTGCCGTTACTGGTAGGAATGGTCAGTCCTCGTGTTGCTTTTGAAATTTATTTTTTGGAGTTGCGCGCCACCCGCACCATGGCGGGGCGCAGTAGGCGATCCTTCAGCTTGTAGCCGCGCTGCAGTTCCTCGAGCACATGATGGTCCTTCACCTCGTCGGTGTC
>DASSQB010000115.1:0-3180 GCA_035702725.1 Terriglobales bacterium
GAAGGAGCCATCCTGGCGGGCCACGCGAGCGGAGAGGAGGGTGACATGGAAACCAATGGCCTGCAGTAAGGCAGCGAAGGCGCCGTTCATCTCGTAACAAAAGCCGCCGCGGCGCTCTTCCACAATCTTGCGCGCGCAAGCATCCTGGTCAACCACGATTTTCCGTCCACGTGAAATATCCATATTCTCAAACGGCACGCTCAGCATGTGGGCGCGATGGAGGGCGCGCAGCACCTCCGCCGTGGGCGTCATCGGTCCGGCATAGCCGATGCGGGCGAGATAGGCTGGCACATTCATGGCCTGCCTGTAAGATACCGGCTCGGCACTCGCTATTCCATATTTGTCGTGCTGCGACATACGAGAGCGTGCGGATTTGCTGGCCGAGAGTATAATGCCGCCTCGCCGTGGGGCCCAATCTCCCGACTGGAGGCACACGCAGCCCATGTTTCCCCGCATCCTGCTTCTTCTGGTTGTACTCGCCCTGCCCATGCTGGCGCAGTCCAAGCCGCCCGAGTTGCAGGTCCGGGCCGACACCAACTTCTTCAAGCTGCCCGCCGGGGTTTATTTCGGCGAATGCGTGGGCGTGGCCCTGGATTCGAAGGGCAACATCTACGTCGCTAATCGCGGGCTGCATCCGCTCATGGAATTTCGTCCCGACGGCACTTTCATGCGCTTCCTGGGGGAGGGCCTGGACATCTACGAAGCGCCGCACACGGTGGCCATTGATGCCCAGGACAACATCTGGTATGTAGACGCCGGCACCAGCCTCATCGTCAAGCTCGACCAGCAGCAGCACCTGCTCATGGTGTTCGGCAAGAAGCCCGAGGAGTGGACCTGGGACACCCACGTCGTGCAGCACGGGCAGCCGGGGCCGAACTTCTTCTACCAGCCCACAGGGGTGGCGTTTGGCGCCGACGGCAGCCTTTTTGTGAGCGACGGCTATGGCAACTCGCGCGTGGCCAAGTTCGGCCCCGACGGCAACCTGGTGAAGGATTGGGGCGAGCGCGGCGCCGAGCCCGGCCGCTTCCACACGCCACACTCCATCGTCGTGGATAAGCAAGGATTGGTGTACGTGGCCGACCGGGAGAACCACCGCATCCAGGTTTTCGACTCCGACGGCAGGTTCCTGAAGCTGTGGAACAACGTGGGCGCGCCCTGGAGCATCTGCATCACGCCTGGGCCGAAGCAGGTGATCTGGAGCGCCGACGGTTTCACGGGGCGCTTCTATAAGCTTGATCTCGACGGGCACATCCTGGGCGAATTCGGCAAAGCGGGCAAGCTTGCCGGTCAATTTGGCTGGACCCACGGCATCGCCTGCCCCAGCGAGAACCTGATTTATGCCGCCGAAGAGCTCAATTTCCGGGTGCAGAAGCTGACGGTGGAGAGTCAGTAGCGGCTATAGCGTCATCACGTTGGGTAGGGCGAAGTAGAAGAAGAGGGCAATCAGGACCAGGTAGCCCAACATGATCAGGGTCCAGCCCATGTTGTGGCGGATTACCGCGCCCTCGCTGCGCACAAACTTGCTGGTGGAAACGCCCACGCTGGCTGTTTGCGGCGCGATGGGCTTGCCCACCTCGGCGCCCACTGAATTCAACGAGGGCAGCAACAGGACCGGAAGGTTGAGCAACCGCCCGGTCACTGCCTGCACGGGGCCAAACATGGCGTTGGTGGAAGTGTTGCTGCCGGAGAGCGCCACGCCAATCCAGCCCAGGATCGGCGCCAGCGCGACGAAAATCACGCCCGTCTTGGAGAGCCCGTAGGCCAGCGAATTGGCCATCCCCGTGTACACGAACGTGTAGGCCAGGGCAAAAACGAATAGGGCTACCAGGAAGGCCCCCCAAATCTGGTGGAAGGTTTTGGCGAAGACCTGCTTCAAAGTGCCCGCTCCAGGCCGCAACAGCGCCAGAATCAACAGCCAGGATGCAAAAATCGAAGTGCCGCCGCCCAGCGGGTTGAAGTTGAATGTAGAGGCGATGGATTTCTGCGTCACCGAGGAACGCGCCGTCTCCGTCAAGTGAAACAGGCTAAGGGAAGGCAAGTGCGACCAGGGTCCAGTCCAGGCCACCACCACGGCAATCAGCACAATATAGGGCAGCCAGACAGAAAGCGCGCCGCGCGCAGTAATCGGCGCTTCCGGGTCGCGGGGCACGAACTGCAGCGGCACACCGCCGAAGCCACGAACAGTTTTCGGCGACCACATTTTCACAAATGCGAACAGCACCCAGAAGGAGACCAGCGCGCCGCTCAGGTCGGGCAAATATGGGCCAAGGTAATGCGCTACGGGCCACTGTCCCGCAATGTAGGAGAAGGAGCCTACCAGGGCCAGAGGCCAGGCTTCCCGCACGCCCTTCCAGCCGCTGACCAGGTAAATCAAAACCCAGGGCGGCAGCAGCGCCAGAACTGCCACAATGTTTCCTACCGAGGCGGAAAGCGCCATCACCGGCAAGGAAGTGACCACCGAGAGCGCCAGAATGGGCACGCCCAGCGCGCCATAGGAAACTGGCGCGTTGTTGGCCAGGGCGGCGATGCGGATCGCCTCCAGGTCGGCAATGCCCAACCCGGCCAGGATTGGCACCACCACCGCCCAGGGATAGCCAAATCCCACCAAGCCTTCCAGCAGAGCACCGAAGGCCCAGGCCAGCATGATGGTCTGCACGCGAATATCGGCGGTGGCGTGGTGCACCATCCACGATTTGAAACGCGCAAAGTCGCCGGTCACCACCAGGGTGTTGAAGATGACCAGGCCCCAGAGAGTGATCCAGTCAATCACCCATGCGCCGGAGAGCGCGCCGTAGCAGTACGAACGCAACATGCCGCCCCAGGGCGCGTGCCACACCAGAGCCCCTAGTGCGAGCGATATAACTCCCGCAATGATGGCGGCCAGCCAGGCGGTGAGGCGCACAACAGCCAGCAGGAAAAGCAGCACCGCCAGCGGCACCAGCGCCAGCAGCACCGTAAGCCACATGTTGCTCGCCGGGTTGAGCGTTTGCTGGAAAATTTTCTGCTCCTATGTGCAGCAAAAGCAAAACCATCACCACCGAGGACACCGAGAAAGACTTATTTCATTTCTTATGTCGCCATGTCGCACCTCGTGACCGACAAACTCATACAGACTAATCAGTGGGGAATGCAACCTGAAAAAACCTCTGTGTCCTTTGTGTCCTCTGTGGTTGTCATTTT
>DASSQB010000116.1:0-13059 GCA_035702725.1 Terriglobales bacterium
CACTCCCCGGAATGGCTGGGTGGGAAATAGATAAACGACTCATTTTACCTGAGTTACGCGGTGGGCGGAAAGCGGTTACTGCGCAGGGCCGGGCGGTTGCTCGTCAAGTACGTGCAGGACAATGGTATAGCGCCCGTTAGGATCGGCCTTCAGAGCCGTGCCACGGTTCTCGTAAGTCCGCATGAAATCAGGATCCAGGAACGCATAAGACTCAATGTCCTGCCAGGCATACACCTGATACTCTCCCGGGCGCAATCCCCGGACCGTGAACTGGCCATTCTGGTCGGTGGTGGCGGGTTGATAGAGTTCGGCCCATCGCTGTAGGTTGGGGTTGGCGGGAATGGCGACCACGGTCGCGTTGTCCACCGGTTGATCTCTGGCATCTGTCACCCGCCCCTGAACTGTGGCCCCATCGGCCGCAATCACGATCTCCAGGGGAGCGGCTGACGTGGGCAACGTCAGCCCGCTTTCGGTGATATCCATGTCGCCGTAGGAGACCGCCTTGGTATAGAAATTTTCCAGGCCCGGGCCCCGGGCAGACACCTCCGTGTAATAAACGCCGGGGCCGTCGTCAGGCATCGTCATTACAAAGCTGCCATCCCTCTGCACCGCCCCGAGACCGGGAAAAGAATTGCCCCTATCGTCGGGTTGGAAGGCAAATTCGGGCCGTCTGGCCTCAGTGGCCTGCAGCGTCACAATAAGTTGGCTTAGTTCCAGCCGGGCGTTGCCGGCCACCCGCACCCGTCCGTGGATTGCGCCGCTAAGGACTGGCGAGACTTCGAGATCAACATTATTCAGGTCGGTTTGGCCAACTTGAATGGTCCTGGTCAGCCGCACCGGCTTCTGGTTATCCAGCCTGACTTGCATGGCGATCAACGTATATTTGCCCGGCAAAATGCTCGGAAATTCGAACGCACCGTTATGCGCGGCTGCTTGACCCTGCATGCCATCCTCATCAAGCAGCATGACGAAAGTCCCCAACGCACCCTGAGGGTCAGCCGGCAGGTGGCCGCGAATGTAGACGCCCCGCTCGGGCACAAGATTGAAGTCAATACTGACCTGGTCGGCAGGACGGAGGTCCAGCAGCGACGCCTCCGCGGGCGAGTCAACGCCTGGATAGTACGAGGCCGGATATCTCATCTGCGGGCCGGTATTGGAACCCGAACCGGGAGCTACTGAGCCGGCAATCTCCCCTGCGTTCATATTGAAACTGGCCCGGACATAATAGCGGCCGGGAGGCAAGCCAAACATGCGGTACTCGCCCTGGTCGTCGGTGTTTGCTCCCCCGGCTCCCTGCAGGCGCCGTCCGGTTGCTGAGTAGGCGTACCGCATCGCCTGCACGCTGACGTTGGCTAAGGGCTCCCCGTGTTCATTCACTACATGCCCAGTTATCACAGCGGCCGGGGTCAGACGAAGCGCAAGGTCCTGCATCGTCTGGCCGGGGTTCAGCCGAACGATTAGGCGCGAGTGTCGCGCCTCCACAAAGCCGGTGTGTTCAACGCGCGCTTCGTAGCTGCCGGGCGGAAGCTCCTTGAACTCGAACCGCCCTTGCTCATCCGTCATTGCTGAGATGTGCTGGTCGTCCTCGAACGTCGTCGTCCCGAGAGTGACCAGGCGCACCGTGGCGCGTTTCACGGGAGTCGAATTGGTTGAGTCCAGCACCACGCCGGAGAGCGTGCTGCTCTTTACCGCGCGAGGAGATTGCTGGGCGAATAAGAAAGGCACAAGGAAGAAGATTGATACAAAAGGCGACCTGCGTCGCATTGGGCAACCTCAGCGAGCGCATTGTACCCCAGTTTTAGAACACTTCAACCGGAGGTCGGTCGTTTTTTGGAAACGTTGTCCTAATTCAGGAAATACGTGCGGTAGAGAGTGTCCCGTTGCGCCGGCCGGAAACCGGCATCGCGAATGATGCGCCGCAGCTCTTCTTCCGTGGTGCAGTTGTTCACCCCGGCGGCCTTCACGACGTTTTCTTCCAGCATCACCGAGCCCACGTCGTTGCCGCCAAAGCGCAGCCCCAGCTGGCAGACTTTCAGACCCTGCGTTACCCAGCTCGACTGCACGTTGAGGAAGTTGGAAAGGTAGAGCCGCGAAATGGCCAGCGTCTTCAAATATTCCACCGAGGTGGCTTCGTCCCAGTGCCGCCCGCCCAGGGCGGTGTTGGCCGGCTGGAAGCTCCAGGGGATGAAGGCGGTGAAGCCGCCCGTCTCCTCCTGCAGCTCATAAAGTCGCTGCAGGTGGTTGACCCGGTGCTCGTATTTCTCCCCGCAGCCGAACATCATGGTGGCGGTGGTGCGCATGCCCAATTGATGCGCAGTGCGGTGCACGTTCAGCCAATCGTCGGTCAGGCATTTCAGGCGGGCAATCTTGTAACGCACTTCGTCGTCCAGAATCTCGGCCCCGCCGCCGGGGATAGAATCCAGCCCGGCATCCCGCAGCCGGCAGATCGTGTCACGAATCGTCAGCCCGCTGTACTCGGCGATAGCAATCACTTCTGAGGCCGAATAGCAGTGCAGGTGCACCCTGGGAAAACGCTGCTTGATTCCGCGCAGCATCTGCTCATGCCAGTCAATCTTGAGGTCAGGATGGAGGCCGCCCTGCATCAGCACGCCCGTGCCGCCCAACTCCACCGTCTCCCGGATCTTCTCGTAAATGGTGTCGAAATCCAGGATGTATCCTTCTTTGGCTCTGGGCCCCTTAAGCGGCCGATAAAAAGCGCAGAAGGTGCAGTACTCGGTACAAAAATTGGTGTAATTGATATTGCGGTCAATGATGTAGGTGACCACGCCCTCGGGATGCAGCTTGCGTCGCACGGCATCGGCTTCCATGCCGATTCCGATCAGGTCAGGCGAATTGAACATCTCCAGGGCTTGTGCTTTGGTGAGAGACATGGGGTTTCCAGCAACAGAATATTGTAATGGAAACCCGCAGCATTCAGCACTCAGCGGTCAGCATTCAGCCGTCCGTTGGCAGTTGGCATTTAGCATTTGGCCGGAACGTCTGTCGCACCCCCCCGGGTTTGCACCACCCCTTCCTGGCCACATGCCAAGTGCTAAGTGCCAAATGCCGCGCTCACGCCCTCTGCCGCCCTGTCCCCTTTCGCTTCCGCCCCGGCAGCGGAAACTCTTCCACCTTCTCTCCCCGCTGCCGCTCCTGCCGCTGCACCCTGGGCCGATACCACTTAAAATAGACCAGCGCGGCAATGCCCCCCAGAACCGCCAGCGCAATCAATCCATAGAGCACTGGCTGATAGTACTGCGCCAGCCCAGTGATAATCGTCTTGCCATACACATGCCCCACGAAGGCGATTGCGAAATAGCGCACTCCGCGCCCAGCACTCAGGGCCGATAGAAACTTCTTGCGCGGGTACTGAAGCACACCCGCTGCCATCAGAAAAGGAACCATGGGAAACGGTGGCGGCAGGATAGAGCCAATAAATACCGTGATAAACCCGCGTTTCTCGAACCTCTTGTAGACCTTCTGCACTCGCTGCTTCCCGACCTTCCTTTCAAGAGTCTCTTCGCCGCCCTTTTCCGCCAGCCGGTAGGTCAGGTAACCACCGATCACCGCTCCCACCACGGCCATGAAGGCGTAATAAGGCCACCATTCACGGCGGTGCGCCGAGAGCAGGATTACAAACACGTCCACGCTGCCGGGTACTGGAATCAGCGAGTTATCAGCCAGGCCCAGAAGGATCAGTCCTGGCCCACCCAGCCGGTGAAGCCACGTCCATACCGGGTTGACCAGGAGAACTGATATCAGGAGGTTGCGCATAAGGCCTGGCGGCGCCGCTGCTGTTCAGCCGCAAAGACCAGCAGCTACAAGTTTTAGAAGCATTCTTTGTCCGAGGAGATACTCAGGAAGGGGGACAGTCGGCGCTTAGGCCCGCCGTCTGCCTCGCGCCGCGGGCTGCAGGAAACTAACCGGTCGCAGTCCCTCCACCGCGCCGCATTCGGCGGCATAACGGAAGAACAACTCCATCCCGTCCAGGCAGTCCTGGTCAAGCTGATAATGGATGTTCCTGGTGAGATAATCCTTCACTTCGCCGGGGGTGATCTGCAACCGCTCTGACCACTCGCGGGCGATCTTTTCCAGAGCTGGCGGTTGCAGTCCGTGATCGCGAGAGGCCTGGAAAATGCCCGCCAGATCCAGCCCCGACTGTATCTCCGCCAAGGCCGCTTCGCGCACCGCCCAGAAAGCAAAAACAAAGGATTTGCCCGAAAGCCGCCGCCACTCTTCAGCGAGGTCGAGCACCTGATAGCGCGAGCGGTCCACTTTGAGCGCGGGGTCGCCGATGATCAGCCCCGCGTCGCACTCCCGCAGCATGACAGGAAGGTTGGGCGGCAGGGAGCGGAAGTCCCGCCCTCCGCCCCACCACTTGCTGAACAGCACCTTGCTAAGCGCCACCGAGGTCAGGGAAGAGTTGTCCGTAGCCACAGTGCGAACCTTCTCCAGCGGCACTTTGCTGATCAGCAAAATGGAGCGCACCGCACCCCGGGCCGCAATCGCCACCTCAGGAATGATTACCAGCTCCGGAATGTTGTTGTAGGCGATGGCCGGGATGATTCCGATATCGCCTGTACCGTCGCGCAGCGCCGCTGCACACGATGAGGGCACGCTATAGAAAATTTCGAAGTCCTTGGCCGCTTCTCCATGGTCGAAATCCCACATGAGAGGTGCGGTGTTGAGATAGGAAATGGCGGAGATGCGGAGCCGGCGCATGCTGCAGAACTGCTCATTTTAGCAGACACGTAGAGCGGCAATGCTGGTGTAGGGACGGGGCTTTGCCCCGTCCTGCACGGGGCGAAGCCCCGTGCCCACATACACCGATGCTCACACCTACCCTGTGCTCCGCTCCCTTGACACCCCCTCCTGCTGGGTGCTGTAGTCCGAGTGTAGGCATACAGGAGACGTAACGAGTTACGTCCCTACCCCTGTTTTGCAACAGCGCGGTGCGACCACGCTCATCGGTAGAGGCGTTGCTTGCAACGCCTGAATTGTCATGAGCAGGGATCCATCGTCGCGCATCGAAGAAACCCGCTCCCTGCACTGGGTCGCTTTGTCCCTCACCCCCGGCTTGGGCCCTACCCGTGCTCGCCACCTGGTGGAGTTTTTGGGCGCCATTGACCACGTGTTCCAGGCCTCTCTGACCAGCCTGGAAGCCGCGGGCATTCCCGTCGCTGCTGCTCAATCGCTGGCCACCGGGAAATCGCTTGAACTGGCCGACGAAGAACTGGTGCGCGCCCGCGCCGCCGGTGTCACCGTGGTCACGCTCGACGATCCCACTTACCCCGCGCAACTGCGCCAGATCTACGACCCACCGCTGGCGCTCTACGTGCGGGGCAATCCCGACCTGCTTTCTCAGCCTTCCCTGGCCATAGTAGGCACGCGCCACCCCACGCCCTACGGCCTAGGCATGGCTGAACGTCTTTCCTGCGACCTGGCAGCACGCCATCTGGTGATTGTCAGCGGCCTCGCCCGCGGCATTGATGCTGCCGGCCATCGCGGGGCCCTCGCCGGGCGCGGCAAGACCATCGCGGTCTTCGGCACCGGGGTGGACGTGATCTATCCTCGCGAAAACCAGCGCTTGGCCGATCAGATCCTGGCCACCGGCGGCATCCTGTGCTCGGAATTTTCCATGGCCACTTTTGCCGCTCCCCAGAATTTTCCTATCCGTAACCGGATTATCAGTGGCCTGGCGCTCGGCGTTCTGGTCATCGAAGCGGGCGAATATAGCGGCACCCGCATCACCGCCCGCTGCGCCCTGGAACAGAACAGGGAAATGTTCGCGGTTCCGGGCAACGTAACCAACCGCCAGGCATGGGGGCCTAACACCTTGATTAAACAGGGCGCCAAGCTGGTGGCCACGTGGGAAGACGTCTGGGAAGAACTGCCCACCCAAATCCGACTGCAACTCTCCCCTCCCGAGGCTGAATCCTCAGCCCCCTCTACTGCATCCCTATTTGAAGAGGACACGCTCACTCCTCACGAGCGGCGCATTCTTAGCCTCCTCCGCCGCGATGAGTCCACCCACATTGACGAACTGGTGGAACGCCTGGAGCCCGAACTTTCTTCCTCGGAGATTTTTGCCGCCCTGTTTGAACTGGAACTGGCCGGCAAAGTGCGGCAATTGCCCGGGAAGAATTTTGTTAAGAGCTTTTAGCTGACGACGAATTGGGCATAGCAATGAGAATGCGGTCTTCACTTTTGAGCAAGCTGCCGCAGCCTCGCTCCGCCGGTTTGAAAGTGCAGGCTAGGTGGTAGGCGTTAAGAGCAGAGAGCCAGTGGCAAATGGCCAAGAGCTAATAGCCAAAAGCCAGAGCTAGATAGCTAGCCAGCCCGGTTTCGTGCTAGCTTCAATAACAACCACCACCCGTTGAGGGGAAATTGGCAAAAGGATTAGTCATCGTCGAATCGCCGGCCAAGGCGAAGACCATCAAGAAATACCTGGGCCGCGGCTACGAGGTCGAGGCCTCGCTCGGCCACGTCAAGGACTTGCCCAAGAGCAAGCTGGGCGTGGATGTCAAGAACGACTTCGAAACTGATTACATCGTCATCCCCGGCAAAGAAAAGGTCCTGACCAAGCTAAAGAAGCTGGCCAAGGACGCAGATGCCATTTATCTCGCCCCTGACCCCGACCGCGAAGGCGAAGCCATCGCCGCCCACCTGGCCGAAGAACTGGGCGAGGGCAGCGCGCGCAAAAAGAAAAAAAACGGCATTCCCGTGCACCGCGTCACCTTTAACGAGATTACCCAGCGCGGGGTGAAGGAAGGTTTTGCCCAGCCCCGCGATATTGACTGGAAGCTGGTGGACGCGCAGCAGGCCCGCCGCGTGCTCGATCGCCTGGTAGGCTACCAGGTTTCGCCTCTGCTCTGGGACAAGGTGCGCCGTGGCCTCTCCGCCGGCCGCGTGCAGACCGTCGCCCTGCGCCTCATCGTGGAGCGCGAGCGTGAAATCAAAGCCTTCCAGAAGGTGGAGTACTGGACCATTGACGCCCACCTGGCGGCCAACAGGGGGCCTTCCTTCGACGCCCGCTTCCTCGGTAAAGGCGAAGAGAAAATCGAAATCCCCAACGCCGAGGAGGCCGAGAAAATTCGCGCCGCCCTGGAGCAGGCAACATGGTCGGTGCGCTCGGTGGAGAAAAAAGAGCGCCGCCGCAACGCCGCTCCGCCCTTTACCACCAGCAAATTCCAGCAGGACGCCTCGCGCAAGCTGCGCTTCAGCGTCAAGCGCGCCATGATGATCGCCCAGCGCCTCTACGAAGGCGTCGAACTGGGCGAGGAAGGCCTGGTGGGCCTCATCACCTACATGCGCACCGATTCCGTACGCGTTTCCCAGGACGCCATCAGCGAAGTGCGTGAGCACATCGGCTCGCAATACGGCAATGAATACCTGCCGGAAACGCCCAACACTTACAAGTCGAAAAAGGCAGCGCAGGAAGCGCACGAAGCCATTCGTCCCACTTCCCCGGCGCGCCATCCCGATTCCATCAAGCAGTACCTGCAGGAAGACGAATTCAAGGTTTACAAGCTCATCTGGCAGCGCTTTGTAGCCTCACAGATGAATCCCGCCGTCTTCGACCAGACCACGGTGGACATTGACGCTGCGACAGGCGACGTAAAGTACTGGTTCCGCGTCACCGGCTCCGTACTCAAGTTCGACGGTTTCCTCAAGGTGTACGAGGAATCCAAGGAAGGCAAGGACGAGGAAGACGAGGCGCTCAAACACAAGCTGCCGGCGCTGGAGGCAGGCCAGGCGCTCACTTTGCGCGAACTCAAGCCAGAGCAGCACTTCACCGAACCGCCTCCCCGCTACAACGAAGCTTCGCTGGTCAAGGAACTGGAAGAGCGCGGTATCGGCCGTCCTTCCACCTACGCCGCCATCCTGGGCACTATCCAGGAGCGGCAATACGTGCAGAAGATGGGCGGCAAATTTGTGCCCACCGAAATCGGCCTGGTGGTCACCGACCTGCTGGTAGAAAATTTCAAGGACATCTTCGATCCGCAATACACCGCCCGCCTTGAAGAAGAACTGGACGAGATTGAAGAAGGCCAGGAGAAGTGGACCGACGCCCTGCGCGACTTCTACAAAAAATTCCAGAAGGATCTCAAATACGCTGAGAAGCACATGGAAAACATCAAGCGTATGGAGAAGCCCACGGAGGAAAAGTGCGAGCGCTGCGGCGCGCCTCTGGTCATCAAGTGGGGCCGGCACGGCTCCTTCTACGCCTGCAGCACCTACGACAAGGACGATCCCAACACCTGCACCTTCACCAAGGAAAATCCCATAGACCTGCCCGACCTGGACTCGGCCGATATTCAGGAAACTTCGCAAGAGGAGTACTGCGAGAACTGCGGCCGGACCATGGTGCTCAAGCGTGGGCGCTTCGGGCAGTTCATGGCTTGCACCGGCTATCCCGAGTGCAAGACCACGCGCCGCCTCGACCAGGGCCGCAAGGTGCCGGATATTCCTCTCGACGAAACCTGCCCCCAGTGCGGCCGGAACATGGTGCTGCGCCACGGCCGCTACGGCGAGTTCACCTCCTGCAGCGGCTACCCAGAGTGCAAGTATGTGAAGCAGAACTTCATCGGTGTGAAGTGCCCGCTGTGCAAGACCGGCGAACT
Organism: Terriglobales bacterium; assembly: GCA_035702725.1. GTDB lineage: Bacteria > Acidobacteriota > Terriglobia > Terriglobales > Acidobacteriaceae > JAICWP01. The sequence continues at coordinate 8,625 of DASSQB010000116.1, forward strand.
GGTGGAGAAGCGCGCCCGCAAGGGCAACACTTTCTACGGCTGCTCCAACTATCCCAAGTGCAAGTTCACTTCCGCCAATAAGCCCATCGCCGAAAAGTGCCCTTCCTGCGGCAGCGAGTACCTGGTGGAAAAAAATTTGAAGGCTGGACCAGTCATCGCGTGCCCCAATAAAGAGTGCGAGTACGAACGCGCCGCCCCCGAACCCGCTACCGTGGGCTAGCCATTCTCATTCAGCTATGCAGTATCCTTGGCAGTTTTAGGTCTCCCGAGGCGCTTTTCTCCTCACCGTACGGCGGAGCCAGAGGCGGAATATCCCGTGGAACCGAACGCTCTCCCTCCGCGTACAATTCACCATGCCGGATGCCTGGGAGGCGGAATGGCCTCATCCAAAGCAGCAATAGATCTGCAAACCGACACCGAAGCTCGCAGCACTACCTATGTCTTGCTCGGCATCGCCTTCGCCATCGCCCTCCTCCATCTGCTCACCAATTCCCGCTACGGCTTCCATCGTGATGAACTGCAAACCCTGAGCGATGCCCTGCATCTAGACTGGGGGTTCGTCGCCTACCCTCCTTTCACTCCTTTTGTGGAACGAATCGGCATTGGAATTTTCGGTTTCTCACTGGTCGGGCTGCGGCTCTTCTCCGTGATCGCGCAAGCCGCGGCCATCGTCGTCACCGGTGTCATGGCGCGCGAACTTGGCGGGGGCCGCCTCGCTCAGTTCACGGCCGCGCTGGCGGTCGCGCTTTCGCCGCTGCCCTTGTTCGAAGGCACCGAGTTCCAATACTCAACTTTCGATTATCTCTGGTGGGTGCTGATTGCGTATTTCTTCATTCGCCTGCTTAAAAGCGAGAACCCACGCTGGTGGCTAGCCATCGGCGCTACCGTGGGCGTTGGCTTCCAGACCAAGTACACCATGGGCTTTTATGTGGCCGGAATTCTGGGCGGCATGCTGCTGACCCGCGCCCGCCGTTTCTTCGTGAGCCCATGGTTCTGGGGCGGCGCCGTTCTGGCCGCGCTGATTTTCCTGCCGAATCTGATTTGGCAGGTGCGCCACGGATTCATCTCCCTGCATTTCCTGCAGCACATTCACACCCGCGACGTGGGCGAAGGCCGCGCCAACGGCTTTGTGCGCGCTCAGTTTTTGATCTGTGCCAACCTGTTTGCTGCCCCTCTCTGGATCGTTGGACTGCTCGCCCTTCTACGTGACTCGCGTTATCGAATGCTGGCCTGGATGTACCTGATCCCGCTGGCCCTTTTTGTGGTCGGCAAAGGGCGCGGCTATTACCTGGCGGCCGCTTATCCCATGTTGATAGCCATGGGTGCGGTGGCGGGCGAGCGCTGGCTCGAATGCCTGCCGCGCTTCTGGCGGCGCACCGTGGAAGCAACGTTCTTCACTGGCCTTGCGCTCCTAGGCCTCTACATTTTTGCTGTGGCTTTGCCGATTGCTTCCAGCGGCTGGCTGATGGCCTTCGCGCTACGAAACAACGGCGACCTGCGCGAGGAGATTGGCTGGAATCAGCTGGTCAGAGCCGTCGTCGGCGTTCGCGATTCCCTGCCCCCCGAGCAGCGCGCCAGCGTGGGAGTGCTGGTGGGAAACTACGGCGAGCAAGGCGCCATCGAAGTCCTCGGCCGCCCGTATCATCTGCCGACGCCTATCAGCGGGACCAACTCGGCTTGGCTGCGCGGCTACCCGACGCCCCCGCCTTCCACTCTGATTGTGGTTGGCTTATCGCGCCGGTATGCCGACCGGATGCTTACTTCCTGCCGCCTGGCTGGACACAATGGCAATTCGCTCGGTGTTAAGAACGAGGAGAGCCAGGACCATCCTGACATCTTCGTCTGCGGCCCTCCCCGCCTGCCCTGGCCAGAGTTCTGGAAGCAGTACCAGGACTTCGGCTGAAGTAGGCCCAATCATTATCAGCAGAATCGGCGACGAGAAACATTGAAACTTTGAAACCTTGAAACCTGCTTCCTGCTACTCTTCTCGCCGGAGCTTGCATGCTGCGCCGATTCCTCATCCCCTTACTGATCTTCTGCGCCAGCGCATTTGCTGTGGCGCAAGCTAAGCCGCGCGTTCGCGCCATCACCGCCTTCGTGCGCATTAACCGGCGGCATTACCAGGCCCAGGTGCAAGGTGCGGTCTCGTTCCTGCAACGCGCCCGCTCGGCGTATCAGGCGGCTGGCTACGAAGTGCAGACCGTGCGCCTTACCACCCAGCCATTTCCCGAATACACCCGCGGATTGTCTCATGACGAAGCGTTGGCCTTCTTTCGCAGTCTGGATGAGTTGGCACAAAAGCAGGGCTTCATCGCCAGCATCGGCCCTGCCATGCGCAACGATTCAGATGACCCCGCCCGAGCCGACTTGCTGGCCGAAGTGCTAGCCAACTCCAGGAATCTCTCCGGAAGCATCGCCATCGCCGCTGAGGATGGGCTGCACTGGAAATCCATTTCCGCTGCGGCACGCGTGATTCAGTACCTGGCGGCGCACTCGTCCGGCGGGCAGGCCAACTTCAATTTTGCCGCCACGGCCATGTTGCCCGCCTACGGTCCCTTCTTCCCGGGAGCATATTTCACGGGCGAGGGCCACCAGTTTGCCATCGGACTGGAGTCAGCTAACGTCGTGCAGGGTGCTTTTTCACCCGGCCAGAACCTTGCCTCAGCCCGTTCCAGCTTGGCGCAAAAAATGGCGGCAGCGGTTACTCCCCTCGAAAAGATCGCCACCACGCTTGCGACCAAATCTGGTTGGAAGTACGGCGGCATTGATGTTTCCCCCGCTCCCTTAGGCAAAGTTTCCATCGGGGCGGCTGTCGAAATACTGACAGGGGCTCCTTTCGGCTCCTCGGGGACCCTCACCGCAGCTGCCCTCATCACCAGCGTGCTGCGTGAGCTCCCGGTCAAACACGCCGGCTACTCCGGCCTCATGATGCCCATCCTGGAAGACGCCACACTGGCCCAGCGCTGGGGCGCAGGCCACATCACCATAGATGGCCTTCTGGCTTATTCTTCCGTCTGCGGCACCGGTTTGGATACCATCCCTTTGCCCGGCGATGTTTCCAACCGCCAGCTCGAGCGCATGCTCTCCGACACCGCCAGCCTGGCCTTCAAATGGAATAAGCCCCTTTCGGTACGGGTTTTGCCCGTGCCCGGGAAGCGGGCGGGCGAAAAGACGACCTTCAACGGACCTTATCTGGCCAATACCGTGCTGCAGCCCCTGCCCTGACCGATACCTGCCCCGACGCGGCCTAACACTCCCATTTTGGACATCTTAGCCGCCCCTGGCGGGCCCCTTTACCCCTATAATTCTGCTCACGGATTATGTCCCACCCCGTCTAAGCCTATGCAAACCGGTAATAACTCTGGGAAAACCGGCTTGCCAAGGACAGGTTCAGACGAGACCATGCCGGCCGATGCGATGGCAGTTCCCTTAACGGTTGGCGAGCGTTCCCGCCCCGACCGAAAGACTGGAACGGGACAGGGCAGCAAATCCGTATATCCCACCTGGGGGCACATGGTCGGACACCACTTGGGCCGTGTCGATGACACGGCGTTGATCCGCGAGGCGCAACGCGGCAACGCCGCGGCCTTCGAGGAACTCGTCCGCCACTATGACCAGGCGGTTCTGCGCCTCGCCCTGCACCTGACCGGCTCCGAGCACGACGCCCAGGACATTTACCAGGAAGCCTTCCTCAAGGCCTACAAAAACGTAGGCAGCTTTCGCTTTGAGTGCTCCTTCTACACCTGGATTTACCGCATCGTCACCAACCTCTGCCTTGACCACCTGCGCAAGCGCGCGGTACGGCGCGAGGAAGCGCCGGTGGCGGTGGACCCGGAAGGCGAGCAGTACGACGTGCTGGAGCAGGTGGCCGATGGGCGCTCCGGCGCCAATCCTGAGCGCGACCTGATGCGCCGCGAATTGGGCGGCCGCATCAGCGGCGCGCTTTTGAAGCTGACGCCACGCGAGCGCATGGTTTTTGAACTCAAGCATTACCACGGGTTGAAGCTGCGCACCGTGGGCGAAATTTTGAATACCACCGAGGAAACGGCCAAGAACACTCTGTTCCGGGCCACGCAGAAACTCCGGGTGGCATTGGCGGACATGAAGTAGGGTTTTCGGAACGGCTCGGCCTCAGCCGGGCCGCAAGGGAATGTGAAAGCTATGAAGTGCGAATGGGTCAAAGCAAATCTTCTGCTGTACGTTTACGACGAGCTGCTCGACGATGCTCGCTACGAACTGGAGCAGCACGTTGCGCGCTGCAGCGAATGCGCAGCCGAACTCGAAGGCTTGCGCCAGTTCAAGAGCAGCATGGCGGCGGCACCGGTGGTCGAGCCCACTCCCAACCTGCTGGCGGCTTCGCGCATGCGCCTGCAGGAAGCGCTGGAAACCGCTGAGCAACCCCATTTCTGGCAGCGCTGGACCTTCGACCTCGCAG
>DASSQB010000117.1:0-3374 GCA_035702725.1 Terriglobales bacterium
TAGAGAAATACTCCAGAAACGTGCTTGACTGCGGCATCAATGTCGCGTGGGACGGCGATATCCACCAGGCACAGCGGGCGTCCCCCGCGCTCGTGCACGATGCGCTCCGCTTCATCCTTGGTCAGGATCACGTGCGGGCAGCCGGTGGAGCTGATCACGACGTCGGCCTCGATCAGGTGCGGCCAGCGGTCCTCGAAGGCTACCGGGACGCCACCTAGCTTTTCCGCGACTTCGGTGGCGTGCTCAAAAGTACGATTGATTACTCGGACCTGGCGGGCTCCGTTATTGACCAGATAGCGGGCGGAGAGTTCGCTCATCTTGCCCGCGCCAAGCAGCAGCACAATGCGGTCTTCCAGGGAGCCAAAAATCTGCTTGGCCAGTTCCACCGCCGCGTAGGGCACGGAAACGGCAGAGGAGCCGATGGCGGTCTCGTTGCGCACCCGCTTGGAAACCGTCAGCGCCTTCTGCAGCACGGCATCGAGGAAGCGACCGGTAGTGCCTACTTGTTGCGCCTGGCTCCAGGCCGCCTTCACCTGGCTGATGATTTGCGGCTCGCCGATAATCATGGAGTCAAGACTGGAGGCCACGCGAAACAAATGGACCAGGGCAGCCTCGTCCAGCAGGCGGTAGAAATGCTGCCATTCGCACAGCTTCAGGCCATATTCGCGGGCCAGCCAGGAAAGAATGGAGTTGGCGGCCACGCTGGGCTGGTTCGACCAGAGGATAAATTCGGTGCGGTTGCAGGTAGCCAGGACCACCACCTCATCAATGCCCTCGGCATGGCTCAGTTCCACCAGCGCCTGGCAACGGCGAGTCTCGTTGATGTAAAAGCGCTCACGTATAGCCACCGGTGCGGTGCGGTGGTTCACGCCGATCACCATCAGGTTGGGTTCCACGGCAAGCCCCCAAGGTCATTTGAAGTAGGGCATTCGTGCTGCCAAAGAGCGCGTCCTAGGGACGGGAGAGCCGGCAGTGTTTTTTCAACCACTTAGAGTGGCGGTGCGACCGTTGGGCTGGGGAGCGGGTTGGGGCGTTGCGGGATAACGCGCTGTGGAGTGTATTTTTCCCCCCACCCAGCGCTGGCATCCTGTGGGGTAGGCAAGCTATCTTATTCTGGGCCAAATAGATAGATTTGCAGGTGATTGGCAGGCCAAATGCCTTCTCCCTTATCGGGAATGTGTTGCGCCCATCGTCAAAGGAGATAAAAGAGAAATGAAAACTACTGCATCATTCGTCGTCCTGGCTTTAGCCCTGATGTTCTCCACTTCCGTGTTCGCTGCCGATTCCGGCGCCGACCTTTACAAAGCCAAGTGCGCCATGTGCCATGGTCCGGATGGCAAGGGCGAGACCGCCATGGGCAAGCGCCTGGGCATTAAAGACCTGGGTTCAGCCGATGTGCAGAAGCAGTCGGACGCCGACCTAACCACCGTTGTCACCAAGGGCAAGGGCAAGATGCCGGGCTATGAGGGCAAGCTGACCGGCGACCAGATTCAGGAGCTGGTGAAGTTCATCCGCACCCTGAAGAAGTAATCAATGAAACAGCGGCGTCATCCTGAGCGCCTTCAGGCGCGAAGGATCTTGTGCGCACCCACCGGCAAATTCGGCACTGCACGCGAGATGCTTCGGGGCTGAAGCCCGCTCAGCATGACGCCCCTGCAAATTGGTGCTGCTGGGGCTTTTTGCCTAACCGCATTCTTATGCTTCCACGCTAGCCGCGATCTGTTTCAGTTCCCGTACCACTCTCTCGACTTCTTCTGCCGTGTTGTAGTGCACCAAACCAATTCGCAGCCAGCCGCCGCTCGCTTCCACGTCCAGGCGCCGCGCCAGGTCGAGCGCGAAGTAATGACCGTCCCAGGTGAAGATGCCGCGCTCACCCAGCTTCCGCGCCAGCTGGATTGGGGTGTGCCCTGCAATGCGCACGGCGACTGTCGGCGTGCGTTGGTCAAATCGCGTCGGATGGCTGATGCCGTATAACTTCAACCCCGGAATCGCCAGCAAGCCGGAGATAAGCGGCTCCATCAGCCGGCGTTCGTAATCGCGAATGGCCTGGTAAGCGGCGAGCAGGGCGGCTCGGCGGCTCGACGCCGAAGGGTCACGGTGCCGGCCGAGATCGGCCAGGTACTCGACGGCGGCCAGTACTCCGGCGATATTCTCGTGGCAGAGTGTGCCGGTTTCCCACTGCTCGGGCAGGCGATCGTATTGCGCCCGCACCTTGTAAGGGCGCATCCGGCCTGACACTTCGCGCTTGCCGTACATCACTCCAGAATGCGGAGCGAAGAATTTGTAAGGCGAGCAGAGCAGGAAGTCGCACTCGAGATCGCGCACGTCAATGGAGCCGTGCGGAGCGTAGTGTACAGCGTCAATCACTGCCAGCGCTCCGGCCGCGTGCGCCAGGCGCACAATTTCCTTAACGGGATTGATGGTGCCCACGGCGTTCGAGGCGTAGCCCACGGCGACCACGCGCGTGCGCGGGGTAATTTTTGCGGCCAGATCGTCCATGCGCAGAGTGCAATCCTGCGGATTGACCTCCGCGCGCTTGATGACCACCCCCTTTTCTTCCAGCGCCAGCCAGGGGGAGACGTTGCCATCGTGGTCGAGCCAGGTAAGCAGAATTTCATCGCCCGGCCCCAGTTCGCGACCGATCGCTCGGCTCAGCAGCAGATTGAGCGTCGTCATGTTCTGGCCGAAAGAGACCTCGTCGGGGTCGCAACCCAGCAGGTCGGCCATAGCGCGATGCGCCTCGGCCAGCATGGCGTCGTTGCGCTCGCTGGTGAGGTAGGCGCCGCCTACGTTGGCGTTGGAGTGCAGGAAGTAGCTTGTGACCGCATCAACTACCCGCTGCGGCACCTGCGTGCCGCCAGGACCGTCGAGAAACGCCGCCGGGCGCCCGTTGACCGTGAGCTTGAGAGCCGGGAACTGCTCGCGAACCCAGGAGATGTCCAGCACTGCTTTGCGATTTAGCGTTGGTGTGCCCATTTTTTTTATTAACCAATGTCATCCTGAGCCGAGGGTGCGGCATACAGACCCGCACCCGAGCGAAGGACCCCTACGCGGCCCCACTCACCACAACCGCTACAGGGAATTTCTAAAAGGTCTGGCCGTGATGTGTATGGAGCAGAAACTCCTTTCAGTTGGTGGGCGGACCCAGCCGTGTAGGGGTGTTTCGACTCGGGCATGCGCCCTCGCTCAACATGACAGCTATAGCTTGCGCAGCCGGCGGGACGCTGGCGCTACTCACACCGACGGCGCTATCTCACCGCTCTTACCAAATCTGCCAGTAGCCCGTAAGCTGTTTCTGTAACGCCCGGGTTCTGCTCCGTGATCGCCAGGCCGGGGAAAATGTCGGTCTCAAAGTAGATGGCCGATGAAGTCCC
>DASSQB010000118.1:0-2242 GCA_035702725.1 Terriglobales bacterium
CGTGGTGGTCCTGTACGACTCCGTAGGTGGCGCTCAGTCCCAGGCCGGTTCCTTTCCCGATGGGCTTGGTGGTGTAGAAGGGGTCAAACACACGCAGCGGCTCGCGGATGCCGGGGCCGGAATCGGAGAACTCCAGCACCACTTCATCGCCCTCACGCCGGGCTTCGGCCGTGAGAACTCCGCCGCCCACCTCTTCGAGCGCGTCCATGGAGTTGCCGATAATTTGCAGGCAGCACTGAAGAAGCTGGTTGGCGTTGCCCCAGATCCGCGGCAGGTCGGGCGTCATCCTGGTCTCGACCCGGACCTTCTTGCCTTCTAGTTGTAGCGATTCCATCTGAACCGCCCGGTGCAGCAGCGAGCCCAGGTCCACCAGCGCCTTTTCTGCGGGGGCTTGTCGCGCAAAACTCAGCAAGTCCGAAACCAGGTCCCGAGTGCGCCGCGCCTGCTGGCCAATCTTCTGTGCCAGGGCGGCCTGGTTCGAACCCAGGGCTTCGTTGCTCGAGAGCAACTCGGTGTATCCAAGAATCGCGGCCAACGGATTATTGATCTCGTGGGCAGCGCCGGCCACCAGTTGGCCCAGAGATGCTAGCTTCTCTTTCTGTACCAGTTGGCTCTGCAACCGCTGCAGGTTTTCCAGGCTGCGGTGCGAAGTATCCAGCAGCCGCATCAGTTCGTGGTCCAGAAGGTATTGCCGGATGAAGACGCACATGCCGAGTACTAGCGTAGCCGCCAGGGTGACCAGCAATCGGAAATGGCGCAAATAGATGGGAGCGTCAAGATAAAAGACGGCCCAGTAGCCCATGACGGGCAGGGACAGAATCGCGACCATGGCCAGCCGCGGCGCCAACGCCATCCACCGGCTCCGCACGGGCGGTAGAGGCTCGCATTTGGGCTTGATCCTCCGCGCCAGCAGGCCCACCCCGATTAACCAGCAGACCCCAGCGACAAAAGGAATGTCATAGATGCTGCCGGTGTAATACTGCCCGCGAGCAATGGCTAAATTCATCGCCTCCGAGCAGAACGTATACAGGGCCATGGCGATAGTGAGGTTCCGGTAGATGGTCCTCCAGGCGCCCTTAGTGCTGGCGCTGAGCACTCCCAGCGCTCCCAGAAGCACCAGATTTTCCACCAGGTAGAGCATGTCGTAGTTGCGGCTGTAAAGCGGTACGTTGGTCGCAACGTACTCGTCAGGGAAAACAATGAAGGCATAAAGAAAGACCCACCAGATAAGTAACGTCAGGAAATTCAGCGTACTGAAATAGAGCTTCCGCTCTTCCTGGGCAAGGTGCGGCCGCAGCGCCAGTGCTGCCATGAGCGGCACTACGTGGATAAACAGGACGATATCCCCGAAATAGGGATCGGGTAGTTCACGGCGCAGGAGCACCTCATAAAACACCCAGCCTGCCTGGCTCCCCGCCCACAGGAAGCATCCGACGGCCATCAAAGACCAGAAAAGCCGGGTTTGCCCGCGCTCGGAGACGGCGTTGGCCGTCATGACAACCGTGGCGCCGACCAGCACCAGGAGTTGGGTTATGTCGCCGAATGCCGCCAGTCCGTGGCCGCGCGGGACGGTGAGCGAGACCGCCACGTATGCCAGCACCAGGGCGGCAGACACACCGATCCACCAATGTTGCCTCAAGCTCATGGCTATGGGCATTCTAGTGGTCGAGCGTCGGGGATCGTAGGTGCCGGGTGAGACACCAACATTACTTTAGTTACCATGTTGTTCCCTGGTTCGGAGGGCGGTTCGCGCCGCAGGCTTTCCCTTGACGAGGTCATCCCGAGTCCGGCGCGGTTTCGCCGGGCAAGGAATCTTGCGGGGACAACCCCTTACCCGCTGGGCGGCGTCTTCAGAGCGCGCCACGATCTTCATTTCCGCAGAAAAGGCGGGTTTAGGCTCTGCTAGAATCACGCTATGGCGTTCCCGGTCACACGCCTTCGTCGCCTGCGCCACAGTGAGCCATTACGCTCCATGGTGCGCGAGGCCCGCCTGACTCCCGAGAGCTTTGTCTATCCCCTGTTTGTCTGCTCGGGCGAGGGGGTGCGCAAGGAAGTCCGCTCCATGCCGGGTGTGTTCAACCTTTCGGTGGACGAAGCAGTCAAAGAAGCGCATCAGACCTATTCGCTGGGCGTGCCTTCCATCATCCTGTTCGGGCTTCCGGAGAAGAAAGACGAAGTCGCCACCGGGGCCTGGGCGGACGACGGCATCGTGCAACAGGCCGCCCGCGCCATCAAGCGCGAG
>DASSQB010000119.1:0-2686 GCA_035702725.1 Terriglobales bacterium
GCGCCCGTTGATGGGCAGGTTTTCAATGCGCTCCTGGTTAATGGTGGTGGTGGTGGAGGTGCGCTGTGTCTCTACCAGTTCCGCCTCGGCGGAAACGCTCACCGTTTCCGATGCCGCCGCCACCTGCAGCATCACCGGCAACTCCGCTACCTGGCCCACGGTGACGGTGACGTTCTGCGCCACTATCTTGGCAAACCCGGCGGCCTCCACGCTTACTGCATAACGCCCAGGCGGAAGAGACAGGAACTGGTACTCGCCGTTAACGTTGCTGGTAGTGCTGCGCTCAAAATTTTGGGCCTCGTTGCGCACCGCCACGGTCGCGTTCCTCACCACCGCGCCCTTGGGGTCCTTCACGGTAACGTGCAACTCCGCGGTGGCTGCCGATTGCGCTGCCGCGGCAGCAGCCAGCAGCGTGACTACACTCGCTATGTACCCCAGCCTGACCAGCATTTTCATGAGCACTCCTGTCGCTACATTGTTGGGTCTTCCGGACACCAGGACAAAATTCGGCGCCCTGCGGGCCTTTGCGGCCCGTCAGCGTGGCGGGAGCCGAAATCGGACGTTGGAACGTGAATTCCGCTGGTTTTTACATCAGGTGGACTCTAAAGGCAAGCCCGTAAAGGGGAAATAGACGTGACCAGAAAGGGGCGGGGGCGCTCAACTGGGTGTCAAGTTTGGCTCATCCCTTGAAATCTTAAACCTTGTCATGTTGAGCGAGGGCGAATGCCCGAGTCGAAACACCTCTGCGTCAACGTGCCCGCCGAACTGTCGGAGGGAGTTTCGGCCGAGGACGAAAAAAGTGGGAGAACTCCCCGATACGGAGAGAGGCTGCCCACCACTGAGCGGTCCCTCGGCTCGGGCGTTCGCCCTCGTTCGGGATGACAGTGGCCGGGACCGGGTCGAGACCACGCAGCCCCACTGTGGCTACCGCTTTATCCCGCTGGCTTGCTGCTCCGGCGTGGCAAATCCCCAGGCCATGCGTGGGGTGTTGTGGGCGATGCCCAGGCGTCCCTGCGTGTCCAGCACGATGATGCCTCCGTGCCCGCTCAGCCGCTGCCGCAAATAAGTGATGGCCTCACTGGCCGCCTGCTGCGGAGGCGCGCCTGCGGCCACGCGGTCTACCGACCACTTGCCCAGCACCAGCTTCATGATGGGTTCGCCCCATCCCGTAGTGGAAACGGCCGCGCTCTGGTTGTCGGCATAGCAGCCGCAGCCGATGAGGGAAGAATCCCCCACGCGTCCGGGAGTCTTGTTGAGTGTGCCGCCGGTGGAGGTAGCGGCGGCCAGGTTGCCGTTTTTGTCCAGAGCCACAGCACCGACGGTGTCGTGGGAGGCGGAGAAAACGTCCGCCGGAGACTCGCCTTGGGCCTGCAGGCGGCGCAGGCGCTCTTGTTCGCGCTCAATTACCAGTTCCTCGTTGGCGATCAGCGACACGCCGTGTTCCTCGGCGAAACGCTCCGCTCCGGGACCCACGAAGTACACGTGCGGGCTGTCTTCCAGCACGATGCGTGCCACGTGGATGGGATTGCGGATGCGCTCCACGCAGCCTACGCCGCCGGCGCGCAGCGTGGCCCCGTCCATCATGAGGGCATCCAGTTGCACCCGCCCGTCGCGATTGAGGAAGCTGCCTCGCCCGGCGTCGAAGGCCTCATCGTCCTCCATCACCTTCACGGCGGCTTCCACCGCATCCAGCGCGGAGCCGCCACGCTCCAGTTCATGCCATCCCGCGGCCAGGGCAGCCCGGATACCGTTCAGGTGGGCGTCGACCATGTGGTCGGGAATGGCCCACCCGCCGCCGTGTACCACCAGCACCGGCTTATGCAATGGCTTGATCTCGCATCGAGAAGTGACTCGCAAGTCTAGCATTCGCTGGATGCGGTTGCGGAGGACACAGGTTTACTGAGAGGCTTCGATGTTTCCAAGTTCAAAGTTCCCAGGTTTCAAGGTTTCACATGTTTCAATGTTTCGCGGGATCGCACCCCCTGCTCGTGAACCTTTGAAACCTTGAAACTCTGAAACCACAACCTGTTGTCTGTGGCGCAGTGGCTGACCCGAAGGACAACACTCGTTCCCGGAGATAACCATGCGATACACTGCCGCGGCAAGAGGAACTTGCTCATGACCGTGTACCGCAAGCTGAGTTGGTTGAGCGTTCTGACGTCTGTCCTGCTGCTGACTCAAATTCTCGCCGCGCAAGGTCCGGCCGCCGACATGGTCTTGCTGCACGGCCACATTCTGACCATGGACGCACACGACTCGATAGCCCAGGCCATCGCCATCCGTCACGGCGTCATCGTGAAGGTCGGCACCGATGCCGAAGTTCTGCAATTTGCCGGCAAGGCTCCGGGCATGCGCGTTATTGACCTGCGAGGCCGTGCTGCAACCCCCGGGTTGATTGACACTCATGCCCACATTGCCGAAGGAGGCGTGGCGGAGCTTTATGGCGTGAAGCTTGCGGACGCCGCCTCGATCGCCGAAATTGCGGCGCGAGTAAAGGCGAGGGTAGCTCGGGCTAAGCCAGGTGAATGGGTCACCGGCTCCGGCTGGGACGAGGGCAAGTTGGCTGAACACCGCTACGTCACGGCTGCCGACCTGGACGCCGTCTCGCCCAACAACCCCGTCTGGCTCCTCCATACCACCGGCCACTATGGAGTGGCTAACTCGCTGGCGCTAAAACTGGCCCATA
>DASSQB010000120.1:0-3529 GCA_035702725.1 Terriglobales bacterium
GTTTCGGTGGCGATCCGCCCGCCGTTTCCGCCATTCACGAAGAGTGACTTCTTGTCTGCCATTTGCAAAACCAAGTAGTCAGGAGTCAGCAGTCAGGAGTCAGCAAAAAGCAGCCATGCTGAAGCCGAGTTCGCTGCCAACAACTAACGACCCGCGAATCAAACCATCAACCACAAGCACCTGACTCCTGCCTTCACCGAATTCCTCCCGCTCCCAGCGTAAACAGGGGCAGGTACAGCGAGAGGAGCACGAAAAATACCACCGAGCCCATGAAAATCAAGATCACCGGCTCAATTAATGCCATGGCGGCGGTCAGCGCCGCCTGCACGTCTTCCTCGTAGAACTCCGCCACCGAGGTCAGCATGGCGGGCAGCGCGCCGGTGGATTCCCCCACCTCGATCATCTCCACCGATAAGTCGGGCATGATGCCCTGTTCTTCCAGGCTGCGGGCCAGCGGCCGCCCTTCACGCACCTTGCGCACGGCATTCGCGACGCCATTGGCCATGTGCCGGCTGCCCAGCGATTCACCCGCCGTCTCCAGCGCCGGTACCAGGGGCAGGCCGCCGGTAAGCAGCGTAGCCATGATGCGCGAGAAGTTGGCCACCTGGTACTTGGTCAATATTGGTCCCATTACGGGCAGTCCCTGCAGAAAGCGATCAATGCGGTCGGCGCCCCGCTCCGTGTTCTTCCAGCGCCAGAACAGCAGGATGAAAGCGACGATCCCGCCCAGAAACACAAACACGTATTTGCGGGCCCCGGTGCCCAGTTCCAGCATGAACACGGTGAGGGTGGGCAGCTGCGCGTTCAGGGTCTGGTACAGCTCGGCAAAACGCGGCACCACATACGTCACCAGAAAGCTGAGCATGCCCACCACCAGCGTCACCAGCAGGGCGGGATAAACCAGCGATGCCTTCAACTTCTTCTTGAACGAAATGGTCAGCCGTTGAAAGGCAATAAAGCGATTCAGCACCTCTTCCAGGTTGCCGCTTTTTTCCCCCGCCAGCAGCGTGGTGGTGTACATCTTGGGAAAGATTCCCTGGGCCGCAAAAGCGTCAGAGAGCAGCTCGCCGCTGCGCACCCGGTCACGCACATTTTCCAGCAGGGAGCGGAAGAACTGGTCCTTTTGCCGTTTGATGAGCAGGTCGAGCGCGTGCAGGATAGGCAAGCCCGCCCGCACCAGGGTGACGAACTGCTGGTTGAAAACTACAAACTGCTCCAGCTTCACCTTGCGGCGCCGAAACAGCGGTATTCCCCCGGCCAGCAGGCCGCGCGGCTTGACCCAGTAGACAAGGTAGCCCTGCTGGGCGTAGCGCTCCCTGATCTCGGCCACCGAGAATCCGTTTTCAACCTGCTGCAGGAGGCGGCCTTGTTCGTCGGCTACCTTGATGAGAAATTCGGCCATCCTACTCGATCTTTTCGGGAAATCTGCTTTAGTCTAACACCGCAACTTAGCTGTCCAACTGCTTGATCCGCTTACAAAAGTACCCCAGTTTGCGTTTACTGACCCACCTGTTCTTCAATCACCTGCACGCCCGGCGGAGGAGTGAATTGGAACTGCCGGTCGGCTATTTCCTGGTTCTCTTTCTGGTCATCGAAGCGGTATTCGGTGGTGGAACCGTGTGCCCCATCCACCACCAGGCGAACGATTCGTCCTTCGGAACCAATCTCCAGTAAAACTTCGTTCACCCCTTCCATGAACTTGGGAACTCCGCGCAAGACCACATCGCCGGGGCGCAGTGGAGGCTTGTCAGGCGCCAGCGAAAGCGCCGTGAACTCCTTTTGCAGCTTTGTCTTACCCAGCAAATACGCCAGCGGCGAGCGCAAATCCTCCAGCTTTTTCATGGGCGTTTTACGTGCTTGCTGCTCTCCGGGAACGTAAAACCAGGCTGTTTTGCCGTCGCTTACGAAGAGTTTCTCGCGTGGTTTCTGATAGTTCCAGCGCATTTTGCCGGGGCGCTTAAGCCAGAGCGTGCCCGATTCCTCCCGCGAAATGCCACTTCCGTTGTAGATTTCGGTGAAATTCGCCTGCAATGTGCGCAGGTGGTTATAGTGCGCGTCCACCTGTTCAGCAATCTTAGGAACGCTGGTTTGGGCGAAAATTGCGCCACAGAAGAGCAATAAAGTGCCCAGCGCGGGCAGCGCGCGCCTGGGGCGTAGGTTCATGGCTGTTTATCCTTTGCGAGAGTATGAGGCCGGTTTCCAGATTAGATTACAGCTTGGGCTTCCTTGATGCTTGAACCCCTGGCGGCAACCCCTTGGTAATGAAAGGTAGATCGTCCGGGACAGCGACCTCTACCTGGCCGCCCGACGTCAGCTTGTAGGGATGCCCAACTGGATCGAGCGGAATTCCGGGCAGGTAGCCGGCCCGAACTAACTCCCCCCAGTTGTGGGGCTCATGGCCCTCGCGTAGAGCGTACTGGCGAACCGCTTCCTCCAGTTTGGGCACGACCTCATCCACCTGCAGGGCACGCAAATGAGAGATGGCGTTGGCTTTAATCTGCGGATCCTTACTGGTTTCGTAGGTGGTAGTCCACAAAAGGCGGGCAGTTTCCACATCGCCACCACGTTCCGCCATGCGGGCGGCAAGAAGCTTCAGGAAGGGATGCGCGTTGGGCACCCTGGAGCCTTGGTCAAAAGCCTGAGCGGCAGCCAGATAGTCCTTCTTTTCCAGGGAGTAGATGAAGCCCAGGTTGTAGTAAAGGCGCCAGTCGCCGGGATTGTGCTGGATGCCGTACTGCACCAGCTTGATCGCAGCATCGGGGTCGCCGGCGCCATTGGGTGGAGGCTGGGTAAGAAAAACAGAGCCAAACTCGTAGGCTGCGGTCAGCTGAGGATCAAGCTGGGTGGTGATGTTGAGGAGCGGCGCCAGCAGTTCGTAGTGACGCGAGAGCACGACGTGGCGGGCACCGAAATATTGCACGGCGCGGGTCCAGTAAATGTCGGCCAGCAGGCCGGTGTAGCCCAAGCTCATGCGCTTCAGCATCGCCGGCGACGGAATATAGAGCACTGCTTCCAGGGTGGCAGCGGGCCGCGCTCGATCTGCACGTGTGGCGGTGACCACTGCCGCGGCCAGGCACACCACAAGCACGGTGGCGAGGAGAGCGGTGATGCGGGGGCTGGGCTTCATTTCAGGTTGCGGTGCTCGAAAATGAGCATGGCGCCGGCCACGGCGGCGGCGGAATAGAGCAGGACGTAGAGCGTGTTGTAGAGCACCAGCGAGCCCGCGACGGGCTGGTCGTGGGCCACGGTGGAGATGACGTTGAGGGCGGCAAAGTTGGGCACCACGTAGGCCGCGGCGATGGCGATCCAGCCAGGAACCCCGCGAACCATGGCGGCAAAGCCGCGCAGGTCCTGGGCGAAGGTGCCGATGATGAACAGAGCGAACGCGAAGACCGCCGAAAGCAGGGGCGAGGAAAAAGCAGAAAAAAGCAGGGCCAGGGCGGTGATCATCACAAACTGCAGGACGATGAAATAGAGCGCCACCAGCAGATAGGCGTCGGCGCGCTGGAAGTGGCGGGCCAGGTAGAAC
>DASSQB010000121.1:0-2263 GCA_035702725.1 Terriglobales bacterium
CGCTGCTTTACCTGGACCTGGTGGCCGCCAATACCCGCCAGTTGATGGATGCTGGCGTGCCCGCGGAGAACATCAGCGCCTCCCCGCTTTGCACCTCCTGTCGCACCGACCTTCTGTTCTCTTATCGCAAGGAAAAAGGAATGGTGGGCAGGCTGCTGGGCGTGGTGGGCATTCGACCTTGATCTCTTACCGCCGAGACGCCAAGACCGCCGAAAAGGAATCGTTTCAACCTGAGTTCTGCCGCACTTTCCCGGGACGGGTGCCCCAAATTTGGCCGCAGGAGCCATGGCTGATTTCTTTGCCGGTCAGTGGCGGCCAAATGTGGGGATGTTGTCGAGATTGAAATCAAGGCGACGGGGTGGAAATGTCCAGGAACTTCCCCACATTTGCCCGCGCACAACTCATGATGGCGCAAGCGGATGGTCTGTGCGGGCAAATGTGGGGCACCCGCTCCTTTTTGGCTTCTCCACCCCACTGCATTGAAATCGCTTTTCTCTGCGACTTCGGTGTCTCGGCGATGACATTGGGGGTTGAACTCACTCCAGACCGCCGTGCGCCAACTGCACCGCCCGCAGGCCCGCCTGCGCCTTGTTGAGACACTCCTGGTATTCGCGCGCCGGGTCGGAATCGGCAACAATTCCTGCCCCCGCCTGCAGGTAAGCGCGCTTGCCCTTCACCACCATGGTGCGAATGGTGATGCAGGAGTCCAGATTTCTGGCAAAATCGGCGTAGAGCACCGCTCCGCCATATATGCCTCGCCGCACCGGTTCCAGCTCTTCGATAATCTGCATGGCCCGCACCTTGGGCGCTCCCGTCAGTGTTCCCGCCGGGAAACATGCGGCTAGAGCATCCATCGGATCCAGTCCTTCGCGCAACCGCCCTTCAATAGCCGACACCAGGTGCATCACATGCGAGTAGCGTTCCACGTACATCAGTTTGGGCACTGAAACCGACCCGTATTCGCTGACCCGCCCAATGTCGTTGCGCCCGAGATCCACCAGCATGACGTGCTCCGCGCGCTCCTTCTCATCCTCACGCATCTGCTTTTCCAGCATCTGGTCTTCAGCCTCGTCGCGGCCTCGCCGGTGCGTTCCGGCGATGGGACGGTATTCCAGCCGCCTCCCGCTCACCCGCACCAGCATTTCCGGCGACGAGCCCAGGATTTGCAGCGTCTCTCCTTTGCTCTTGCTCTCCGCTCCCAGTTCCCGCAAACGAAGGAAGTACATGTAAGGCGAGGGATTCACCATGCGCAACGCGCGATAAAGGTCGAAAGGCTCGGCGCCCGGCTCGAACTCCAGCCGCTGTGACAAAACTGCCTGAAAGATGTCTCCCGCCGCTATGTATTCCTTCATCCGCTCCACACCGTGCATGTAGTCGGCGCGGCTGGTGCGATGGCGAACCTTCAGCATTCCGGAGAGACGACGCGCCGCCCGCGGCCGCAGCCGCCTGAGTCCGGCGCTCAGCTTCCTCTCGATGGCGGCGATATCCCGCAGCGCGCGCTCATAAGCGCGCTTCGGGCTCTCCCGTGAGACATCGGCAGCGGCGATGATGTGGATCTGATGGCGCAGGTGATCGAAGGCCAGCAACCGGTCGTAGAACATCAACGCGCAATCGGGCGCCCGCAGGTCATCCTTAGTGTGGTCCCCGATCTTTTCCAGTTGGCGCACAATATCGTAGGCAAAATAACCCACCGCGCCGGCAGTAAAAGGCGGCAGGTCGGGCACCACCGCCGCGCGGTGTTGGCGCAACATCTGTTGCACGATTTCGAAAATGTTTCCGGCGCGCCGCTCCACCCGCCCCCGCCGCTCCACCATGATCTCAGTTCCGCGCGACTGCACCTGCATGTAAGGTCGCGCGCCCAGGAAGCTGTAGCGCCCGATTCTTTCTCCCGCTTCAATGGATTCCAGCAGGAAAGACCCTGGCTCTTCGCCGGCCAGCGCCAAGAAGGCGGACACCGGCGTCAGCAGGTCGGCGGTAATGGATTTAGCCACCGGTACCAGCGTGGCCTCACCTGCCAGACGCGTGAATTCCTTGAAATCAGGGCGGAGCATCGTCTACTCGAAGAAAACGCACATTATATGAGGAAGGCCGTAGTACCTAGTACCAGTTCCCAGTCCCTGGTACCTGTTCCGAAGCTTTGACGACAAATTGACGGAGTCGGATACGATTGAAAATCCGCCGACCGAGTACTGCCAACTGACAACTGGGAACTGACATTGAGTTACCGAACGCCCTTGCACTATCGGTCATTGACGGCGGCACC
>DASSQB010000122.1:0-2383 GCA_035702725.1 Terriglobales bacterium
CAGGGCAGTCGCCCACGTGGCAGCAAAGTGCCTGCGGCGAACCCGCAACCACAATGCGACCGCAGGACCGACGATCAAGGCAAAAGCGGCCAGTGCCGCCGGCAAGCGTAGCGCCGCGAACGATTCCCCGGTCAGGTCGAGCACGTGCGACATGGATAGCGTGTCTTCCGACAAGCTATGCCGCGCCAGCACGGTGCTGATGTCAGGTACAAACGGCAGGTTGCGCGATGACCAGAGCCCCGCAATCAACGTCCCCCCGGCGAGCAGGGAAAACAGGGCGATCACGGCTGCGGTAGCCATCAGCCACGGGCGCCTACCCGAGAATTCTTCCTCGGCGACGGCCGCCGCCAGCAGAAGCAGAACCGGCAGATAAGCCGGCAGGGTGTAGTACTCCTGGTTGGTGGAGAAAGCGAAAAAAGTCAAGACTACGCCAGCCCAGATCCAGCAGACCACGCAGGTGTGCGCCGCGAAGCTGGATTCACCATGGCTTGCCGCACCGCTGAGACCGCGGCGGAGGTTGCGGAAAGCCAGTGGCAGATAGATGCTCCAGGGAAACAACCAAACCAGGTGCAGACTCCAGTACAGGGCAGCGGGAACCTTGTTGTAATCCTTGGGATAGCGCTCGCCGAGGAAACGCAGGAAATGCTCGTTGACGAAGTAGAACCAGAAAAAGCGTGGGTTGCGGAAACCCGCCATCAGGTGCCAGGGAGCAGCGATCACGAAAAAGAGCAGAAGCCCCGTGGGGAGATGGAATTCCCGCCAGCGACGCCAGTCGCCCGTCAGGAGCGCAAACGGCACCGCCGTCAGGCCAACGAATACGAGTGCAACCAGTCCTTTGGTGAGCACCGCCAAAGCCAGGCATATATAGCCGGCGTACCAGAACGCAGGACAAGCGGGACGCTCCAGGGCGCGCAGAAAGAAATAGAAACAGGCGGCGATCAGCAGGCTGAGGACGGCTTCGGGAATCAAGACACGCGTAAACAAGTAGTAACCCGCGGTCGTCGCGACAAACAAGCCAGCGTAAACTCCTGCCCGGCTCCCAAAGGCTTGCCGACCCCAACTCGCAGCCAGCCAGACCAGCAAGAACATGGCGACGACGGTGGGGACGCGGGTAGCGAACTCATTCACCCCGAATATGCGGTAGGTGAAGGCCACCAGCCAGTACAGGAGAGGAGCTTTTTCGAGATAGCGCACGCCGTTCACATGCAAGGTAACGTAGTCGCCACTGACCAGCATCTCGCGGGCAGCTTCAGCATGTGTGGAGTCGGCGTCGTCCTGCAGCGCGGGCAAGAACGCGGAGCCCAGATAGACCACGGCACAAAGGAGAAAGAGGGCGAACCAGAAAGGCCGTGCTACGGGAATCGCTTCTGCGGGTCTGGTGCGAGCGGTCTCGGCAGGGGTTTGGAGCGCAGCTGTCTGCATTATTAGTCGGTCACGTTAATTATGAGGCGACATCAACCACGGTAAGGCTAAACGGCGGGCTGCGCAACCCCTTAATCTGTTGTAGTGGTTGGTCTCTTCAGCGGCCAATAACATGGTCACGGGACCCACCCCGCTGTGCGGAAGGGAGTCTCTATGGGAGAACTCATCTTGATTTCTGCGTTGCCTGGCTCAGTGGAAACCCACTCCCTCTGAGACAAGGAGCACTTTCGTAATCGGTACAGAAGGGATGCGCACCTTAATTTGCTATCGCAAAACCGCTTTATCTGCTATCGTAGAGATGCGTTTGATGTGAATCGGTCGTCAGCAGCTTCTTGCCAACCAGCTAGTACCTGCCCAGCACCTCCGAATTCTACCAGCGTAAATTCACCGAAAGGTTACACAACAAGAACATGGAACAAGGAACAGTGAAGTGGTTTAACGACGCTAAGGGTTACGGCTTCATCAGCCGCCAGACTGGCGAAGACGTATTCGTACATTTCTCAGCCATCCAGGCGGGCGGCTTCCGCAGCCTGCAGGAAGGCCAGAGCGTCGAGTTCGAGGTCACCAAGGGCCCCAAGGGCTGGCAGGCTGAAAACGTCCGGCCGCTGTAAGCGGCTCTGGTTTGCCCGCGTGTCGTCCGGGAGATTCTACAAAATAGAATCAGATCGAGAGGCGGACTCCGATGTCATGCGAGTCCGCCGCCGATCCCTCGAAGCCACACGATGGAAGAGTTGACGGAAACTGAAATCAGGGAAGAAACGTTGTTCGACCGAAGGGTCTTTCTGCCATCGCGATCGGGAGTGTGATGCGCGACGAATCCAAAGCGTCGTACGCAGTTATCCGCTACAACCAGCGCACTTATGTATCCGGGGGAGTCATGGCCATCGTGAAAGGCCGCGAATCCGCGGAAAGCGCTGTTCGCCAGTTCGAGGCGGGCCAGAGTTCAGGTGATCGCCAGGAG
>DASSQB010000123.1:0-4175 GCA_035702725.1 Terriglobales bacterium
GGGCGGTGCTGATCAACGACCTTATCCGCCATCCTCTGCATCTGTTCCTGGTGTATGCCGGGATGCCCCTGTATCGCAGCCGTCTGACGCGTCATGACGCTCCGGCTTCGGTGCGCCGCGCCTACACCGTGGATGAAATGCGCGCCATGCTCTCCCGGGCGGGTGCCGCTCGCCTCGACTTCAGCCGCCATTACCTGTTTCGCATGGGCGTGATCATATGGAAGAACCATGGGTAGAGACGTGACTTGTTACGTCTCCAGTCGCCGTGGAAGCCCACAGCCTGCCCTGAGCGCAGCCGAAGGGGCTTTAGCCGTGGGGAAATTAGCGGGCACAAATTCGGGATTTAGCCCCGGTGGAAACGTTACAAGCATAGAGCGGCACGCTACGCCAACTCAGCCCCGCAGGCGTCATAGTAAAACCCAGGACGGAAGTCCTGGGTACGGATCGCGATAGAGGCACAAGTCCCGGAGGAGAGGCACCCGAGTGGAAGGGATGTACGACCTGATCATCATCGGTGGAGGGCCGGCGGGCACCGCGGCCGCCATCACCGCCGCCCGCAACGGGGCTCGTGTCCTCATCCTGGAACAGGGCAGCTTTCCGCGCCACAAGGTCTGCGGAGAATTTGTCTCTGCCGAATCACTCGCCCTTTTGAAATCGCTGCTGCCCGATACCAGCCTGATTCATCACGCGCCCCGCATCCCTGCGGCCCGCATCTTTCTCGATGGCCGCCAGCTCCACGCCCCCATTCACCCTCCCGCCGCCAGCATATCCCGCTTCGACCTCGACTTGGCGCTCTGGCAAGCTGCAAAAAGGGCTGGCGCGGAAGCCTGCTTGCAAACCGCAGTGCAGCGGCTATCCGGCAACGGTCCCTTTCTGCTCGAAACCGCTGCCGGCGCGTTTGAGGCGCGCAGCATCATCAATGCTTCTGGCCGCTGGTCCAGCCTCAGCCCCCGCGTGCCCTCGGCCCCCAAAAAATGGCTGGGCATCAAAGCCCATTTTTACGAGCCTGACCCGCCCTGCTCTGTGGACCTGTACTTCTTCAACGGTGGATATTGCGGAGTGCAGCCGACTGGCCTCGATCGGATCAATGTGTCGGCCATGGCGCGAGCGGACGTCGCTACCACGCTGCCTGCCATCCTGTCTCTCAACCCAGCGCTCGAAGACCGCAGTCGCCTGTGGCAGCGCGCCACCGAACCCGTCACCACCTCGCCCCTTTTTTTCCGCCGGCCGGAACCGTTGCGCGATAGTGTACCCCACGCCGGCGATGCCGCCGGCTTCATTGATCCTTTTGTTGGCGACGGCATTGCCCTGGCCTTGCGCAGTGGCGCTGCCGCCGCACAATGTTTGCTTCCCTTCTGGCGCGGGGAAACGTCCCTCGCCGCCGCTGGTCTCGCCTACCAGCGCGCGTACGAGCAAAACTTCCTGTCCATATTCAACAACGCCGCTCGCTACCGCCGCCTGCTCAGCCTGCCTAGGGCCCTGCGCGCGCCTTTTGTTCGCCTTCTGGCGTACACTGGCCTGCCCGCCTTTGTGGTCCGCAGCACCCGCGGCGCAGTCAGCCCGCCGGAATAGCCGGCCCTCCACCAACGCGCGGTGTGCACCAAAAACGGCAGCTATCCCCTCACCACCTGGTCCAGCAACTGTCTGACGGCGCGGTCCGCTTCCAGGATGGAAGCGCGATGGTCCATGTTGCCTGAGAGATCGGTGTTCGCAAAGGCAATCCGGCCGAACGGTTCTGCCCGCAACACATCTCGCGGTGACGGCTTCCCATCCTTGCCGTAGTACCACCCCGGCTGCGGGCTCAAATATGCGTGCCCCCAGCGGTTCAGCACAATCCCCGCAATGTCATGCTTGGGATCGAAGCCCGCCCGCGAAAACATGTCGTCGAACTGCTGCCGGATCTGCCGCTCGTACTCACGAAATGAAGTGGAGATGAGCTGATATCTGCCCCGATGCCCCTGCTGGTCCGTCGGCAATCCCGGAAACGGAAAGATTACCTTCAGCGCGAGCACAATCGGCTGTTCCGGACCGATGGTGGGCGAATCGGCGCCTACCAGCGCGATCTTCCGCACCTGCATGTAGCTGCCCACGCCTTCAAACCAGCGGCACCCGGTGATGCCCAACTTGGCCAGAAACTTCCAGTTGCGCAGCGCGACATTCGCCATCATGGCGGGCGAACGGTAGAACTTCCCGTAGGCCTCGCGCTGTGCCGACCCCAGGTCGCGCACAACGTTCTTTGTGGTCCACGAGCCCCCGGCCATCACCACGCTGCGTGCCTTCACCCGGTAAACCTTCGTCCCGCGAGTGTAGGCAACGGTCACAGTCTGCGATTTTTCCGGCTCACCATCGTGCTGCACCCACACCACGGTCGCGTTCAGCCGCACCCGCGTGGCCGAACCCTGCCGGTCCAGGATTCCGAAGTTCACGGCCCCCCGGCACACGTCTTCCACGCTGTCGCCTCCTGAAATGGAGCCAGGCAGCAACGTTTTCATGATCAGCCGGGCGAACCCCGCGTTTCCTCCCGGAAACATCTGGTTCTCGCCACCATCCGGAAGCGGGTGCAGCATGTCCGGCGCATACGCCGAGAACGCCGAGAGCGCGTCCGGACCCAGCCCGAATCCGCTGCCTTCGTCGGTCAGGAAGGTGCGCACCGTCTCCCGGCTCACGCCGTAGCGGTCCATCAGGTGGTCTTCCAGAGTGATGGTGTCTAGTTGGCGCGAAACCGGGTCGCCGTCGTACTGCGGACGCGGCTCCTGCCAGCCCGGCCGCGTGGTGCCGGTCAGGATTTTCATCCACTCCGCACGTGTTGCGTCGGGAATCGGCGCCCCGGCCAGCTTCTTGCCCAGCGGGTCAACCACCCACATCCCCGGTTTCTGCCCGAACTTGGCACCAAAAAACATCCCGTACTGGCCGCGGTCCAGGCCCGGTGCTCCGTAGGGCGTGGTGCTCACCACCATCTCCGGGCCCGGCCCGCCCCACTTCTGATAATCCAGCCGCGGCTGCTTCAGGCCCACCGACTCGTAGAACCGCCCAATGAAACTGTAGGGATAGGGAACGAAATAAAACGCCGAACCCTGGTGAGCGATCAGCCGGTGGCCGTCCACCAGGAACTCATTGCGTTTGGCCTCGCCACCAAAAATCGGATGGTCATCCAGCACCAGGCACTTCACACCTTCGCCGGCCCGCTGCTTGAAGAAGAGCGCGGCCGCCAGCCCGCTGATTCCGCCGCCTACCACCACGCAGTCGTAGGTCTCGTGCGTCTCCACCACGTCCGCCGGCAGCGTGTCATAAGCGTGGTCGCGGATCTTGTGCCCTGCGGTGAGCACCGCCAGCGTGTTGCCGTTGGAATCGGCATAGTCGCCTACGCCGCCCGGCCCGCTCCAGTCCTCTCCCTGCGCCGCCGCCCGTGCCAGCAGTTCGGCCGGCGTCAGCGGCGCCAGCAGCATGGCGCCTGAAGCCAGCAGCGTGGAATTCAGAAAATCCCGCCGCGTGATGCCTTCCTCCATCCCCAGGGCCTTATCTCCGCGTTCCTCTTTTGCTCCTTCCATGAATTCTCCCCCACTCAGCTGTCATGCAGAGGGCCCTTAGGCCCGAGGCATCTCGCGTGTACCGTCTCGAATTGACGAGAACAGCGTCCGTCCTCGAACATGTAAACATATCTCTTCGCGAGGAAATGCGGAATGA
This sequence comes from Terriglobales bacterium, assembly GCA_035702725.1. GTDB lineage: Bacteria > Acidobacteriota > Terriglobia > Terriglobales > Acidobacteriaceae > JAICWP01. The sequence goes on from DASSQB010000123.1 coordinate 3,685, forward strand.
AATATCGCCAGTTGGGAAAAACCGGACTCGAAGTCAGCGAAATCGGCTATGGCGCCTGGGGCATCGGCCAGAGCGAATGGGTCGGCGCCGAGGATGAAGTCTCTCTCCAGGCCCTGAAGGCAGCCCGCGATGCCGGCGTCAACTTCTTCGATACCGCCCTCGCCTACGGCATGGGCCACAGCGAGCAGCTCATCGCTCGCGCGTTTGGCAAATCAGCCGATGTCATCATCGCCTCCAAGGTCCCGCCCAAAAACTTCATCTGGCCGGCCCAGCCGGGCGTTCCCCTGCGCGACGTCTTCCCCAAAAAGTACGTCCTTACCTCTCTCGGCCAGACCCTCAAAAACCTGGGCCGCGAAACCGTAGACCTCTACCAGTTTCACGTCTGGAACGACGACTGGGCCAACAATGAAGAATGGCTTGCAACCGTGCGCGAAATCCGTGTTTCCGGCAAAGCCCGCTTCCTCGGCAGCTCCATCAACGACCACCAGCCC
>DASSQB010000124.1:0-3264 GCA_035702725.1 Terriglobales bacterium
GGGCTACCGGCCGCAGTTCTACTTCCGGACGACGGACGTAACCGGGGTGGCGGAGCTGCCGGCGGGCACGGAGATGGTGATGCCGGGAGACAACGTGAGCCTGGCCATCGAGCTGATCACGCCGGTGGCGCTGGAGAAGGGGCTGCGCTTCGCCATCCGGGAAGGCGGGCACACGGTAGGCGCGGGCACCATTTCGGAGATTATTCAGTAACGTGTAGGGGCGGGGCTCCGCCCCGCCTGCACGGGGCAAAGCCCCGTGCCCACACAATTAACCTCGCGGCAGGCAACACGCCGCAAGTTCTTTCCTTCAGCGGCCGCAAACGGCGAGGCTGGAGAAGCAGAGGAAACGTGAACGGAAAAGAGAGAATTCGGATTCGCCTCAAGGCGTATGACTACCGGGTGCTGGACCAGTCCACCAGCGAAATCGTGCAGACGGTGAAGCGGACTGGCGCCAACGTAGCAGGACCGATCCCGCTGCCCACGATGAAAAACAAATACTGCGTGCTGCGGTCGCCGCACGTGGACAAGAAGTCGCGGGAGCAGTTCGAGATCCGCACCCACAAGCGCCTGGTGGACATATTGGAGCCGACGCCGCAGACGGTGGACGCGCTGATGAAGCTCGACCTGCCGGCGGGCGTGGACGTGGAGATAAAGGCGTTCGGCAAGGAACACAAATAGCTGATTAGCCGCTAGCTTCTAGCTACTAGCTAGGAGCTGGAAGCTAGGAGCTGGAACTTATGGCAGTCACAGGAATCTTAGGCAAGAAAGTCGGCATGACGCAGTTATTCGACAGCAATGGCGAGGTGCATCCTGCCACCGTGCTGAAGGCGGGCCCGTGCGTCATCACGCAGCGCAAGACGGCCAATAAGGATGGCTATGACGCAGCGCAAATCGGGCTGGTGGAGTTCGTCAAGCAGTCGCGGCTGAGCAAGGCGGAAGTCGGCCACCTGAGCAAGAACAACCTGCCGCCGGTACGCCTGCTGCGCGAGGTGGATATTGAGGTTGAGGCTGCCAGCGGCGATGGCGACCAGAGCAAAGTCGGCGACCGCGTGCTGGTGGACATTTTCGAGGGCGAAAAATTTGTGGACGTGATTGGCACCAGCAAGGGTCGCGGGTTTGCCGGCGTAGTCAAGCGGCACCACTTTGGCGGCGGCCCCAAATCGCACGGCTCGATGTTCCAGATTCCCGGTTCCATCGGTTCGTCGGCGTTTCCTTCGCGCGTATTCAAGGGCATGCGCATGTCAGGGCACATGGGCACCGACCGGGTGACCATGCGCAACTTGCGGGTGCTGGGAATTGATAAGGAAGAGAACCTGCTGGTGGTGGAAGGCAGCGTGCCCGGCCCGAACGGGGGATACGTGCTGATTCACAAAGCAAAGAAGCCGCCCAGGGAACGGCGCGGATTCGCCGGAGCCGGAACGATTGATCCGCTGAAGGCTTCGAAGCGGCAAGCCGCCAAAAAGAAATAACGGCTGAGAGCTTAAACATGGCAACGATTGACATCTTAAATCTGAGCGGCGACAAGGTGGGCAAGTTCGACTTGGCCGACGAAATTTTCGGCGCGGTGAACGAGGATCTGCTCTGGGAAGCGGTGAAGCAATACCGGGCAGCCCAGCGCGCAGGCACCCACGCCACCAAGAACCGCAAGCTGGTTTCGGGTTCGGGAAAGAAGCTGTGGCGGCAAAAAGGGACGGGTCGCGCCCGCGTGGGCTCCATCCGTTCTCCGCTGTGGCGTCATGGCGGCACGGTGCACGGTCCGCAGCCGCGCTCGTACGAATACGACTTCCCGCGCAAAAAACTGCTGGGCGCTCTGCGCTCTGCTCTGGCGGCGAAGTTGGCGGATGGGCAGCTCACGGTGGTCGAAAACTTCGAGCTCAAGGAACCCAAAACCAAGGAGTTCCGCACGGCGTTGGACGCACTGAAGGTGGACGGAACCGCGCTGGTGGTAGAAGCCGCCAAGGTTGAGAACCGCAACCTGGAACTGAGCTCGCGCAACCTGGAAGGCGTGGAACTGGTGCGCGGCAACGACGTGCATCCTTACCACCTGCTGCGCTATCAGCGTGCCATCTTCTCGCAGCCGGCGCTGGAGAAATTGCAGGACTCGCTGGTGGCGTCGCTGCCCAAGCGGCAGCGGCAGGCAGCCAGTGAAGAGCCGGCGCCCAAGGCGCGCAAGCGGCGCAAAGCGGCGGAGGTAGCGTAATGAAGTCGGCATACCAGATCATCCGGCGCCCCATCATCACGGAAAAGGGCCTGGGCATTAAGGAAACGCAGTCCACGCTTGTGTTTCAGGTGGCTCCCACCGCAACCAAGACCGAGATCAAGGAAGCGGTGCAAACGATTTTTAAGGTGAAAGTGGATTCGGTGCGCACCTCCAATTTCCTGGGCAAAGAACGGCGGCGGGGAAAGTTTACCGGCTTCCGACCGGATTGGAAGAAGGCGTACGTGAAGCTAAAGTCCGGCGAGAAGATGCCGGAGTACGCGCAGAATCTGTAAGAGCAGTGGTCAGCGGCCAGCGGTTAATGGCCAGAAGCGAAGAGTTAAGAGCTGAATTATGGCGATCAAGACATATAGACCGGTCACCTCGACGTTGCGGTTCCAGACCACGCTGGTGAACGAAGAGCTGACCAGCGACCGTCCGCACAAGCCGCTGACCGAGCCCAAGCAGCGGACGAGCGGCCGGCGCAACCGCGGCGACATCACCATCTGGCATCGTGGAGGCGGCCACAAGCGCAAGCTCCGCCTGGTGGACTTCAAGCGCGAGAAGGTGGGCGTGCCGGCGACGGTTGTGTCCATTGACTACGATCCCAATCGCTCGGCCAGGCTGGCCCTGCTGGCCTACGCCGATGGCGAGAAGCGCTACATCCTGCACCCGCTGGGCCTGAACGTGGGGCAGAAGATCGTGAGCGGGCCGGAGGCCGACATTCTGGTGGGCAATGCGCTGCCGCTGCGCAATATCCCACCTGGGACGACGATTCATAACATCGAGCTGCGGCCAGGCAAAGGCGCGCAGATGGTGCGCTCCGCCGGTGGTTCGGCGCAGCTGGTTGCTAAGGAAGGCGATTACGCGCTGGTGAAGTTGCCTTCGGGCGAAACCCGCAAAGTGCTCCTGGACTGCATGGCGACCATCGGGCAAGTGGGCAATCTCGATCACGAGAACGTTGCCATTGGCAAAGCCGGCCGTACGAGGTGGCTGGGCCGGCGGCCGACCAATCGCGGCGTGTCCATGAATCCCGTGGACCATCCGCATGGCGGTGGTGAAGGCAA
>DASSQB010000125.1:0-4280 GCA_035702725.1 Terriglobales bacterium
AAAACCTTTGCTTGGGCTGAGCTAAACGGTCCCAAGCTGATCCAGAGATCCTTCCTTTTCGCCTTGCGGCTCAAGGTCAGGATGACGGCTGCGGGCCCCGCTGCGCTCACGCCCGCAAAGCGCCGTCACTTCACCTCGACGACTGCTCCCGCCTCGGTGACCTTCTTCTTGATGTTCTCGGCCTCTTCCTTGGAGACGCCTTCCTTGACCGGCTTGGGCGCGCCATCCACCAGGTCCTTGGCCTCCTTCAGGCCCAGGTTGGTGACTTCGCGCACCGCCTTGATGACGTTGATCTTGTTCGCGCCCACTTCCTTCAGCACGACCGTGAACTCCGTCTTTTCCTCAGCCGGAGCCGCGCCTGCCGCCGCTCCTGCCCCGCCGCCGGCCATGACCACCGGAGCCGCCGCCGCTGCGGATACGCCCAAACGCTCCTCCAGCTTCTTTACCAGCGCCGCCGCATCCAGCAGCGACAGCCCGACAATCTGCTCTTCCAATTGCTGCAAGTCAGCCATTTCTATCTCCACCCTTCGGTATCAGTTTTTTTGTTCGGTACCGTGTGCCCGGTTTCCAGTGCGCTCTCGAACCCTGCTGCGCCAGACTCGCGGCAAGAACCCGGATCGCAACCCCTGGCACCTGATAACCAAAAATCATTTGTAATTGTGTAATTTGTAATTGAGTAATTTGTCCGGCGCTAACCGTCGCATCCCAATTACAAATTACAAATTGCCAATTACTAAATTCCTACGCTCCGGCGGCTTTCTCGCCGGCGAACTTGTTCTCCTTCACGCCCTGGTTGATCACTACCGCCAGGTTGCGGCCCACAGCATTCATGGCCGTTACCAGCCGCTGCGCCGGAGCATTCATAAGGAACAACAGCTTGGAGTAAATCTCCTCTCGCGATGGCATGGTGGCCAGCGCCTGTATCTCCTTGGTGGAGATGACCTTGCCGTCCAGCACGCCCAGCTTGAGGGTGAGCTCCGGAGTGTCTTTGATGTACTTGGCAATGGCCTTGGCCAGGGCCACCGGATCGCCCTCGGTATAGGCGATGGAGTTCACGCCCTCCAGGCCCTTCAGCGCCTCTTCCACCGCCGTGCCTTTGGCGGCGCGTTCGGCCAGCGTGTTCTTGATGACCCGGTACTTGCCGCCGGCCCCGCGAATGGCCTTGCGCAGCTCAAAATCCTGCGCCACGGTCAGCTTGGCAAAAGTGGCAATAACCGCGCTGTTGGCGCTCTTGAATTCCTTGCTCAGCTCTTCTACCTGCTCGATTTTCTTCGCTCTCGAAACGGCCATATAGATTCCTTAGCGCTCCTACGCCTTGGCTGCTGCCTCCATCGCCGTGGTGTCAATGGAGATTCCCGGCCCCATGGTGGAACTCAGAGTCGCTCCCTTGATGTACTTGCCCTTGGCAGCCGGGGGCTTGGCGCGAATCACGCTGGTGATCAGTGTGGTGGCGTTATCCACCAGCTTATCGGGCGTGAACGACATTTTGCCCACCGGCACGTGTACCAGCGCGGTTTTATCGGTACGGAACTCCACCTTGCCCGCCTTCACTTCCTGTACGGCACGGGCGATATCGAAGGTGACAGTACCGGTCTTGGGATTGGGCATAAGCCCGCGCGGACCCAGCACTTTGCCCAGCCGGCCTACCGACTTCATCATGTCGGGCGTGGCCACCACGGCGTCGAAATCGGTCCAGTTTTCCTTCTGGATCTTCTCTACCATGTCCTCGCCGCCCACGATGTCGGCACCCGCCTCCTGCGCTTCGCGCACTTTTTCGCCGCTGGCGATCACCAGCACGCGCTTGGACTTGCCTAGCCCATGCGGCAGCACCACCGTGCCCCGCACCATCTGGTCCGCGTGCTTGGGGTCAACCCCCAGCCGCAGCGTGACCTCCACCGTCTCGTCGAACTTGGCGTACTTTACCTTCTGCAGCAGCGGAACCGCTTCCTGCAGCGGGTAGGGGCGGTGCTCAACCGCCTTGCGCGCATTGGTGATGTTCTTACCTGCCTTGCGTGACATTGTTGCTCCTTGTCTCCCACCGCCGTTCGCTCGTCTGAACGGCCGTAGTGTTTGCGACCACTTCTTGTGTGGGGCCGGGTCTCTGACTCGGCCAGGACGGGGCACAGCCCCGTCCCTGCACAATTTCTAAGTGACTTCAATCCCCATGGAGCGCGCCGTCCCCTTCACGCTCTTGATGGCGGCCTCGATCGAAGCGGCGTTCAAATCGGGCATCTTCTGCCTTGCGATCTCCTCCACCTGCTTCTCCGTCACCTTGCCCACTTTGTCCTTATTGGGCGTGCCCGAGCCCTTGGCAATGCCCGCCGCGCGCTTCAACAGCACCGAGGCTGGCGGCGTTTTGGTGATGAAGGTGAATGAACGATCGTTCCACACCGTCACCACCACCGGGATGATCAGCCCTTCCAGTTCCTTGGCGTTGGTACGCGCATTGAATTGCTTGCAGAACTCCATGATGTTGATCTGCGCCTGGCCGAGGGCCGGGCCCACCGGCGGCGCCGGCGTCGCCTTGCCCGCCGGAATCTGCAGCTTCACTTGTCCGATTGCCTTCTTTGCCATAAATCAGCTGTTAGCTCCTAGCTGCCAGCTCCTGGCTCATTCGTGAGCGGAGCGAAACTCTGAAACCTTGAAACTTTGAAACCTGCCTCAGGCCACCTTCTCCACTTGCCCGAACTCCAGCTCCACCGGGGTAGCACGCCCGAAAATCGTGACCATGATCTTCAGCGTCTCGCGGTCCTCGTTCACCTCGTCCACCACGCCGGTGAAGTTGGCAAAAGGACCTTCGATAATCTTGACCTGCTCGTTCTTCTCGAACTTCACTTTGAGCTTGGGCTTGTCCTTGCCCACGCTGACCCGGTAGACGATCTGGTTCACTTCCTCTTCGCTCAGCGGCGTGGGGTCGTTGGCCGTACCCACAAAGCCGGTGACCCGCGGCGTGGATTTCACCACGTGCCACACGTGGTCGCCCTGGCCGCCGCTGCGGAACCCGCTCAGGTCCATCTCCACCAGCACGTAGCCGGGATAGAACATGCGCTCGCTGGTGTACTTCTTGCCGCCGCGCACTTCGGTGACCGGTTCGGTGGGAATCAACACCCGCCCGATCTTGTCTTCCAGGCCGAAGGCTCGCACTCGCGACTCCAGCGACTCCTTCACCTTGCGCTCGAACCCGGAATAAGTGTGCACGATGTACCACTTCATGTTCGGGTTCGCGGGGCGCTCCATGCCGGGCACGGAGCCTTCCGCCGCGCCGTTTTTGGCCTCTTCGGCCGGCGCCTGCTCTTCGATTTTGTTTTCGTCTGCCATCTAAAACCGTCTTCGTCTTCCTTTGTATTCCGCCGCCTAGCGGTGCGACAGGTAGCGCAGCAGTTGGTCAATGCTCTTGCTCAGAACCGTGTCCACAATCCAGAAATAAAGCCCGAAAAGGAAGACCGTAATAATCACCACCGTGGTGGTGGCGCGCACTTCCTTGAGAGAAGGTGCAGTGACCTTCTTCATCTCCGTGCGCACGTCGAAATAAAAGCTCTTGATGCGCTGCGGCCACGACTTCATCCGCTCGCCGATGCCGCCTTCAAACCCTGCTGCCGCCGCTGTTTTCGCCATGAACTTCCTGTTTCCTTTTGACTGCTATACCGTTGCCGCTATCGGCCGTGCTCCAAATTCTGGCAGGGGCGGAGGGATTCGAACCCCCAAGTCCGGTTTTGGAGACCGGCAGTTTAGCCGTTGAGCTTACGCCCCTGCGTAATTGAGTAATTTAGTAATCGGGTAATTGTGTAATTTATGCGGACTCGCAAAACTCACAAAAATTACCAATTACAAATTACTCAATTACAAATTCATTTCACCTCTTTGTGCGGCGTGTGCTTGCGGCAACGCCGGCAAAACTTGCTCATCTCCAGCCGGTCCGGCGTTGTCTTCCGGTTTTTCGTGGTCGAATAGTTCCGCTCCTTGCACACCGTGCACTGCATGCTGATAATTTCCCTTGGCATCCGTCACTCCCCTGTGTGGGCACGGGGCTTTGCCCCGTGCAGGCGGGGCGGAGCCCCGCCCCTACACGTTACTGAATAATCTCCGAAATGGTGCCCGCGCCCACCGTGTGCCCGCCTTCGCGGATGGCGAAGCGCAAGCCCTTCTCCAGCGCCACCGGCGTGATCAGCTCGATGGCCAGGCTCACGTTGTCTCCCGGCATCACCATCTCCGTGCCCGCCGGCAGCTCCGCCACCCCGGTTACGTCCGTCGTCCGGAAGTAGAACTGCGGCCGGTAGCCC
>DASSQB010000126.1:0-10067 GCA_035702725.1 Terriglobales bacterium
CAGATGGTAGAAGGCGCCCTCAGCCGCATTCACGAAGGCACCTTTGGCCAGTGCATCTCCTGCGGCAAGGAAATCAATCCCAAGCGCCTGGAAGCGGTGCCCTGGACCCGTCACTGCATCGAGTGCCAGGAAAAGCTGGAGCAGGGGCGGCTGGAAGAGGCGTCGCGGTAGGGGAAGTTGCCAGTTGTCAGTTCCCAGTTGTCGGCTTCCAAAGCTATGCCCTCGCCATCGCAAGCGGCACTTCTCACCGACTTGGCTACTGAAAACTGACAACTGCTTTACTGCGGCTTTTGCGGTTGCTGTTGCTGCTGCTGTTTCTTTCCTCCAAATACCTGATTCAGGATGTCGCCCAGAGGATTGGCCTTGGGCTGCTGCTGCTGATTTTGCGCCTGGCCCTGCTGCGGCTGAGCGGGCTTCTGCCCCGAGTTTGCCGGTTGTTGTTGCTGCTGTTGCTGCTGGCCGCCCAGAGCGCCCAGGATGTTTCCCAGATTCGGCTTCTGGCCGCTCTTTCCACCTAAGAGAGCGCCAACCGCCTGCCCCAGAGCCGGATTCGCAGTAGTCGGCAGCATATGCTGCAGCTTCATTTGCGCCACCTTCTGCACGTCGGGCGCAACGATGGGACGCTGGAAGGTTCCCGTGACCAGCACCGGAATCACCAGCTCGCCGTTCTGGTTGGCCAGCGCGGTGTTCATAAAGCCACCAATGTTAGTTCCGCCTACCTTGTTGGAAAACCACTTTGACATCACCGCCGTGAGGTGGAGGTTCAAGGCATTGTTGACCAGGTTCACTGCTCCCGTGGCGCCCAGGCTGCCGCCTTCGATCTGGGCCTGCAGGTTGTTGGTTTCGGCCAGGCCATTACGGACATTGAACGTGCCGGTCAGCTTCAGCAGGTTGGTGACGGGCTGCGAGCTGGCGGGCGTGCCGCTTAGAAATTTCCCCACGTTACCCAGTTCGTGCAGCAGGTCAATGCCAACGATGCGGCCCTTGGTCAAATCAAGATTGACGGTGCCATTCAAGGAGCGCGCCATGTCGCTGGGAGAAGCGGCGGCGAAGCCCATGTTGGCGTTGGTGGCCAGCAGGCCGTACAGCGTCTGCTTGATGGAAGTAACCGACGAGACCAGCTTGTTCGCGTCCACGTTGGCGAGCTTACTTTGTACCTGCACGCCCATAGGAGTTTGGCGCGCGTCAAGCACGATGGCACCGGTCTCCTGCCCGCCATACACTTGCGCGGTCAGCGGCGAAAGCGTGATCACGCCGCGATTGAGCTTCACGTTGGAACGCACGTTGGACAGCACGAGCTGGTCATAAAGGAGAGTGCCCACCATGAGCGTTCCAGTGCCCGTCATGCGGGTCAGGATGGATGACTGCGGCGGCGTGGCCGCTTCCGCACGTGGCACTAGGTTCCAGGCCGCACGTTTATGCGGGGCGGGCTGTGCGGCAGTGATCTGCTGCAGCTGCATCACGTCAATTTTGGGCGCCATGATGTCGAACTGCACCTGCGGAGCGGCGAAGTCGCGCATGGTCAGGTTACCGGTGGCGCTGCTCTGGCCCAGCGAGGCCACCAACTTGTCCACGGCCATGGAATTCTCGGTGAAGCGCAGGTCGGCGCTGCGCACATTCACCGGCTGAGTAAGGGTGGGCATTCTCAGGGAGGCGTTCGCCACCTGGCCAGTGCCGCTGAACTTCATGGCGGAAGCATTCTTCAGCGGCCCGGATGCATGCACATTCAGGCTGAGCGTGCCGGTGCCGCTCATGCCTTCCAGGGAAGAGGCGCCGTAGGCTTTGCAAATGTTGATCAGGTCGCCAATTTGCGCGTTCGCGGTGCGCACGGTGGCGCTGATATTGGGCGCAGCTCCGGTATAGCCGGTAAGCGTGAACTGCGTGCTCAGTTTGGTGCCCGCAGTGGAGGCGGTGAATTCGTTGGAGCTGACCTGGGTGGGCGTCATGCTCAGGTCCAAAGCAGGGACAGCTACTGCCTGGGGCAACCCCTTGCCATTGATGTTCAGGTTGTGCGCGGAAATGGTTCCGTTGAGGGCGGGGCTGCTGGTAGCGCCTTGCGCGTGCACATCGGCATTGAGGCGCCCGCTGATGTTCATGCCGGGCGCGAAGGCCACGCCCAAGGCTGAGGCCAGCCGCCCCACCTCGCCCAGGGAAACATCAGAAGCCTTGAGCTGCACGTTGACCTGGGCCGGCGTGGGCTTCAGGTTCATGCTGCCGGTAACGGAAAGCGGAGTTGAACCCAGTTGCAGCGCGCACTTGCTGATGTTCAGCACATCAGTGTTCAAATCGTCGTTGAGGTCGTAGTCGGCGGTAATCGGGTAGCCCAGCTTCACTCCGTGAATGACCGGGTCCTGCAGCTTGAGCTTTCCCTGGGAAGCGAGATTGCCGGTCTGGTTGCGGATTTTCATGTCGCCGGAGATGGTGGCATCGGTGCCGGCCAGGGCGGGCGTGTTCAGGAACTTCTGGGCGGCGGAGAGCGCCACCTGCTGCAGCTTGAGCGAGCCTTCAAACGGCGTAGCCATCATGTTAGAGCTGTTGAGGGGACCGCCGGTGCCGTCCAGGCTGACTTCCTGCGTGCCCGCGCCGGGCAGACGAAGTGTTGCGGAAACGGAAAAAGGCCTGCCGGGCGCGAAATTGCTCAGGCTGACATCAATGTGGTCATAAACCGCGCGCGGCTGGCGCTTCTGATGGTCGGTGATGGCGATCTGGCCGTCGCTGATTTTAAGATTGTTCAGCGCGAAGGCTTCGGCGTTCTGCGGACCTGGTGTGCCGGGCTGGGGGGCAGGCTTCTTCTGCGGCTGAGGGACAGCTCCCGCCGCCGGCTGCCCTATAGTGGAAAAGTTCCACACTCCCTGCGCGCTGCGCACCAGCTCAATATGTGGACGCTGCAGCGTGAGTGACTGAACCTCGACCTTCTTGCTGAGCAGCGGCAGCAGCGCCACAGAAACATCCAGCTCCTGCACCTGGGCAAAAGGACCGGTGGAGAAGTGGGGATCATCGCTGACGCTGACATTTTCCACCCGGACCCGCGGGGGCAGCAGGCCCAGGTGCAGTTCTCCCAGCGTAACCTGGCGGCCGAGCTTCTGCTGCAGCTCGCTCTGGATTTGCGGCCGGTACTGGTTGACGTCGAGGAACAGCGGGGCAACCAGCAGGATGCCAATGATGACAGCAACAATGATGCCGATGATGATGGCGGCTTTGCGCATAGCACACCTTCCTCCCGCCAGGCCAGCCTCTTTGCCCGATCAGCAGCTCTGCCTATGGGAAATGGTACTCCTCAATTCGACGGGCAGGGCTGGCCTGCGGTTGCACTGTCCGGGCAAAGGTGAGCAGACAAGGGCCCTCGGCTCAAGCAGGAGAAGTACAGGGGTGCGGCTCTTCGTTGACGCTGGGTTTTTGCGGCTGTTACACTGATTTTCAGCCTCCCGGCACAGCGCCCCTAGAAGGAACCTCGTGCGAGCAGAAGTCCGGCATCAGCTTAAACAAGACAGATTCGCAGTAGCCACCGCGGAGACCGTCTCCTGGGCGGTGGAACACCGCAAGCTCCTGACCACCGTCGGCATCATTGCTGGAGTGGTGGTGGCGGTTGTGCTCGCCGGCTACTACTACCTGCAGCAGCAGAACCAGGCAGCCAGCCTGGCCATGGCCGCTGCCTTCCGCACCTACGACGCGCCCATTGTCCCCGCCGGCACGCCCCCGCAACCGGGCATGCCCGTGATGTTCAACTCGGCTGCCGAGCGGGCCAAAGCCGCCCAGCCGCTGTTTCAAAAAGTTGCGCAGAACTACTCGCGTACCCGCAACGGTGAAATTGCCCGCTATTTTTTGGCCCTCACCGACCTTGATGTGGGCAACTCCGCGGCGGCGGAAAAACAGCTGCAGGATCTTTCCAGCGGTCACAACCAGGATCTGGCCTCGCTGGCCAAATTCGCTCTGGCGAACCAATACCGGAACAACGGGCGCGATGCTCAAGCCATTGAGCTCTACAAACAGCTGGCCGCTCACCCCACTACCTCGGTGAGCAAGGCACAAGCCCAGCTCGGGTTGGCGGAAGCGTACAGCGCCAAGCAGCCCGACGAGGCGCGCAAAGTTTACCAGCAGATTCAGAAGGACAATCCCACCAGTCCAGCAGCCGAAATGGCGGCCACCCGGCTGAGCGCGCTGAAGTAGCGGCGGTAATCCGCTGGCCATAGACTTTCGTTCGTTGTCCCTCGCAGCCTACCCTCCTAACATTTCTACTCAGGCAATCCATTTTGTTTTGCGGAAGGACCGTATGACTTGGCGGCTCAGGAACAACCTGTTGTTGGCTCTGCTTCTGACGGTGGCTTTGGCCGGCTCGGCGCTGGCGGCGGTGAATGCGAATATTCCTGCCGGCGCGCGGCTCTCAGTGCGGGTCACCGAAAAACTGAGCAGCGAGACCTCGCACGTAGGCGACCGCTTCCATGGCACCCTGGCCGCTCCCGTGGTGGTAAACGGCAGAACCCTGTTTCCCCAAGGCGCCGAAGTGACCGGACAGGTGGCGCACGTGAAGAGTTCTGGACGGCTGAGCAGCCCGGGCGAGCTTACCCTGGTGCTGCGCACGGTGCGCTCCGGGGGCCGCACCTACAACGTTTCGGCCAATCCTTTTGTGATCAAGGGCGAATCCCACACCAAGTCAAACGTGACCAAGATCGGCGGCACAACGGCGTTGGGCGCGATACTGGGCGGCATTTTTGGCGGCGGCAAGGGAGCCGCCATCGGAGCGGCCAGCGGCGCAGCAGCGGGAACAGGGGTGGCGGCTGCCACCGGCAAGAAGCCGGCCGTGGTGGAATCCGAAGCTGTGCTGGTTTGGTCCGTGGGAGCCCCTCCCGCCGCGGCGGCAGTGCAGCCCGCGGCTCAGCCTGCGCCGCAACCTCGGCAGCCTGATCAGGACGCTTATGCGGGCTATGAAGACCAGGGCCCGCCTCCCGATCAGGGTCCCTACGTTGAGCGTCGCCCGCGCCGGCACGACGACGACGAAGATGACGATGACCAGGGCGAAGATCACGACCGCCGTGGCTACATTTACCGCGCGGACGATGGTTACGGCCGCGGGCCGGAGGGATTCTCCGATCGCGAACGTGACGTCATCAGCGATTGCATGGCCGACAGTTATCGCGACCTGCCGCCGGGGCTGGCTAAACGGGGAGGCGATCTCCCACCCGGCCTGGAGCGGCAATTGCAACGCAACGGAACCTTGCCCCCGGGGCTGCAGAAGCGAGTCCGGCTTTTGCCTGATCAGTGCGAAGAGCGTCTGCCCCGCTTGCCCGGCGGATGGGTGCGTGTAGTTCTGGGCGCTCGAATCATGCTGCTTGATCCGGGCCAGCGCATCGTGGACATTTTCTGGCTGCAGCGCTAAAACACTGCTCCATCACATAGCGGTTACACCTACCGGTTTGTCCAAACCCGCTCCCATCCGGTAAAATCTAGGTTTGTCCCGCTAAGTTCTTACGAATCTGGAGCATTCATGGCACGCGTATGTGATGTCTGCGGCAAGGGGCCGCAATTTGGCAACACCATCAGCCACGCCCACAACACCAGCCGGCGGCGCTGGAACGTAAACCTGCGCCCGGTGCGGGCCATCGTGAACGGCGCCACCCGCAAGCTGCGCGTCTGCACCGCCTGCCTGCGCAGCGGCAAGGTGGTCAAGGCCTAAACCTCTTTCTTAACCACAGAGTAGGGTTGTGAGCGCCTGCGCTCATGCCTAACTCTGTGAGCTACAGAATTTCCCTCTGGTCGCCCACGCGCCGGGTGACCCGCTCCCGGTCCAGATACTCCAGAAGCGGGATAGCATATTTGCGGCTCACACCTGTCAGGTCCTTGAACTCGGCCACGCCGATTCTGGCCGACTTTGCTTTTTGGGCGCTGACCCGCTGCCGCAGTTCCTCCAGCGCGCTACGGTGAAACACCAGGTCGTCGGAAATTTTCACCAGCACCTTGTCGCGCAGCAGCAGGGTGACAATTTTCTGCGCGCGCGCCTTGTCAACGCGCAGCCCCGCCAGGACATCTTTTAGCGCCGGCACCTTAAGTCCAGCTCGCGCAAAGGCTTGCTCGATGGTGAGCTTGGACTCGGCTTCTTCGTCCTTGAACACCACAGCCCGGCCCGCCGCCCGTACCTGCTCGCCGCTGACCTCAATTCTCTTTTCCCGCAGCAGGGCCTCGGTTACGGCGCTGAACACCTCGGCGGGCAGGCCCAGCTTCTCGCGCAGTTCTTCCTTGCTGATGCCCGCCACCAGCGGATTGGCGCGATGAAACTCCTCCACCGCCGTTAGCGCGTCGCTTTGCGCCTGCAAGAACGCTCCTTGCGCGACCAGCACATCGCCGAAGCGCAAGAGTTTCCCCTTTAAGGATGCGGCTTGCTCTTCCACCTGCGCCCGCCGCCAGCCGGTTTCCGCCACCACATCAGCCAGCGCCAGGCCTGCCTTGGCGCGGCGGGCCACGCGAGCCAACAGGACCTCCGGCGCCGAACTTCTTGCCAGCACCTCCAGCAGCGCCTCGGTCGTCTCTCGAGCTCCTTTCACTGCCAGGGGCGCGGCATCCACCACCGTCCCGCCTCCGACCGTCACCACCGGCGAAAACTGGCGCAGGATGAAACGGTCGCCGGGCAGCAGCAGCATGGGTTCGGCGGTGCGCAGCTGGGCGAAGCCCGACTGTCCCGGCGCCAGCTGCTTTGCGCCGTGCAGAACCACCTCGGCCACTGTTTCCGCGGTGTAGGCGTGCAGGTGGACGCGGGCACGGTCCTTGAGCGGGCGCGCCGAGGGCAGCAGCGCCAGGGAAACATCCGCACGACTGGTGGGTCGAAACGTGTTCGGCGGCGCCAGCATCATGCCTCTCGTCAACTCCTCTTTGCTGACGCCTGCCAGGTTGAGCGCCGTGCGCTGACCTGCCGTGGCCTGCTCCGCGGCCTGCCCATGCACCTGCACTCCACGCACTCGGACGCGTTTCTGGCCGGGAAAGACCTCCAATTCTTCTTCCTTGGCGATGGTTCCCGCCAGCAGCGTGCCCGTCACCACCGTGCCGAATCCTTTCATCACGAAGACGCGGTCAATAGGGAGCCTCGCCAGCGCGCTCGTGTCGCGGAGCTGAGCTTCGCCGGCGGCCTGCGCCAGCGCCTGCTTCAGCTCCTCCAATCCGGCGCCGGTTTTCGAGCTGACCGCTAAAATCGGCGCGCCTTCCAGGAACGAGCCGCGGAGAAAATCTTCCACTTCCAGGCGAACCACCTCCAGCGTATCGCGGTCCACCAGGTCGGATTTGGTGAGCACGGCGATGCCACGAGGTGTCCCTAGCAGCCGGCAGATGTCGAAATGCTCGCGGGTTTGCGGCTTGATGGATTCGTCGGCGGCGATCACCAGCAGCACCAGGTCAATGCCTCCCACGCCGGCCAGCATGTTGCGCACAAAGCGCTCATGGCCGGGCACGTCTACGAAGCCCAGGCGCAGGGCCTCGCCGCCGGGCGCGGGCAGCTCCAGGTGGGCAAAGCCGATATCAATGGTGATGCCCCGGCGTTTTTCTTCTTCCAGGCGGTCGGGGTCTGTGCCGGTGAGCGCCTTGACCAGCGCCGATTTGCCATGATCTATGTGCCCGGCGGTGCCAACGATGACAGATTTCATCGCTGCCATCATAGACGCAGCTTTCGCCGAGTGTCATTTCGGCTGACCCACGGACTAAAACCGGGAACGCATGGCCACCTAACTCGCCGGCTTAGAGCCCGGCGCTTCCCCACTCGGCTGGGCTGGCTTGCTTGAGCCTGGGCCTTCTCTCATGTGATAGTAGGCACTGCATGGGGGACCGCCTGATTACCATAGCCAGCTTTCGCGACCTGCCGGAGGCGCTCCTGGCCAAGGGGGCGCTGGATTCTACCGGCATCCCCTGCTTCCTGGCTAACGAGAACATCGTGCGCCTGGACTGGCTGCTGGCCAGCGCTGTGGGCGGCATTCGCCTGCAGGTGCCCGAGGGCGATGCGGAGAAGGCATTGGAAGTTCTGAACGACGGCATCCCTGCCGTGTTCTTCTCGGAAAAAGGCGAGCTCTACGAGCAACCGCAGTGCCCCAACTGCGATTCACTCAACATTTCCTACCAGGACCGCAACCGCTGGGTGACGTTTCTCTCCTGGCTCATGCTGAGCATCCCCCTGCCTTTTCCTAAGGAGCTGCGCTGGGTCTGCCAGAAGTGCGGCTATGAGTGGGAAGCGGAGGAACCTGCTGCTTGACCCCGACGGGGCGCCCAGGGACCCGCTGGTTGACGAATCCCTGAGCTTGTCCCGATTAAGATCAGGACGTCACATCTGCCCTTCTTTGATGCCCTGAACAGAGCCAAAGGTTTGCGCCTCCTTGGATGGCAGCGTGGAAGATACACGCCAATCGCCTTTGCCGTGAGAAAATATAGTCTCCGCGAGCCCACATCATGAGCCCTGTCCTCAGCCCTGCCGCCATTACCCCTGAGGTCGTGCGCGAGCACGGCCTGACCGCCGAGGAGTACGAGAAGATCCGCCAGCTCCTGGGCCGCGAGCCGACCATCACCGAGTTGGGCATTTTCAGCGTGATGTGGAGCGAGCACTGCTCCTACAAGTCCTCACGCGTGCACCTGCGCCGCCTGCCTACGCGCAGCCGCCGCGTGGTCCAGGGTCCCGGGGAAAATGCCGGCATTATTGACATCGGCGACGGCTGGGCCTGCGCCTTCAAAATCGAGTCCCACAACCATCCCTCTTTTATCGAGCCCTTCCAGGGGGCGGCTACCGGCGTGGGCGGCATCCTGCGCGATATTTTCACCATGGGCGCGCGCCCAGTGGCGGTGATGGATTCGCTGCGCTTCGGAAAGATCAAGAGTGGCACGGGGCAGAGCCCCGTGCCCACACAGTCCGAGCCCGCACAGGCGGAGATTCACAAGAACCACTCCATCCTGGAAGGCGTAGTCAGCGGCATCGCGTCTTACGGCAACTGCTTCGGCGTGCCCAACCTGGGCGGCGAAACCAAGTTCGAGGAGTGCTACTCGCGGAACCCGCTGGTCAACGCTTTCGCGCTCGGCCTGGTCCGCCGCGACCAGATCTACTACGCCAAGGCTGCCGGCGCCGGCAATCCCGTCATCTACGTGGGAGCCAAGACTGGCCGCGACGGCATCCACGGCGCCACCATGGCCAGCGAAGAATTCAGCGAGGCCTCCGAAGCCAAGCGCCCCAACGTCCAAGTGGGCGACCCCTTCCTGGAAAAGCTGCTGCTCGAAGCCTGCCTGGAAGCCATGCAAACCGGCGCCGTGGTGGGCATCCAGGACATGGGTGCCGCCGGCCTCACCTGCTCCACCTGCGAGATGGGCGCGCGCGGTCACGTTGGCCTGGAAATCGAGCTCGACCGCGTGCCCCAGCGCGAAACTGGCATGAGCGCCTACGAAATCATGCTCAGCGAATCGCAGGAGCGCATGTTGCTGGTGGCCGCCCAGGGCCGTGAGCAGGAGGTGCTGCGCGTCTTCGAGAAGTGGGGCCTGGACGCGGTGGTAGTGGGCCGCGTCATCAACGAAGACACCATGCGCGTGCTGCAGCACGGCCAGGTGGTCGCCGAAATCCCCAACCCCACTCTCACGGATGAGGCCCCGCTTTACTCTCGCCCCATGGAACGATGGGAGCCGCCCGTTCCCCGCGACATGCCCGGGGATATCCGCCTGGGCGAGGCCTCCGATCTCACGCCCCAGTTGCGCCGCCTGCTGGCCAACTCCAACATTTGCTCCAAGCGTTGGGTGCACGAGCAATATGACTCCATGGTGCAGGTGAACACCGTGGAAGGCCCCGGCAGCGGCGATGCTGGCGTGATCCGCGTGAAGGGCACGAAGCGCGCCCTGGCGATGGCGCTGGACGGCAATGGCCGCTGGTCTTACCTCGACCCCAAGCTGGGCGCCATGCACGCCGTGGCCGAGTCGGCGCGCAACGTGGCCTGTAGCGGCGCCACCCCGGTGGCCGCCACCAACTGCCTCAACTTCGGCAATCCTGAGAAGCCGGAAATCATGTGGCAGTTTGCTCAGGTTGTTGACGGCATCACTCGCGCTTGCGAAGAGCTCGAGGTGCC
>DASSQB010000127.1:0-2225 GCA_035702725.1 Terriglobales bacterium
GTGGGCTGCGATTTACCTATCGAGCCTCTTCCGGCCCGCCCTGCTCGACGACGCCGACTCAGTGCACGCCGAGGCGGCGCGGGAGATGATTCTCCGCCACGACTGGGTCACGCTCTACATTGACGGCATCCGCTACCTGGAAAAAGCTCCGCTGCTGTATTGGGGCATGGCGGCAAGCTTCCAGGCTTTTGGAGTCAGCGAATGGAGCGCGCGCCTTCCGCTGGCGCTGGGGGTACTGGCGTTGCTGCTGGTCACGTTTCGCCTGGGCCGCCGTGTTTTCGGCCCTCAAGGCGGCGTGTATTCCGCTGTGGCGCTGGGCGCCTGCTTCGGCATCTACATCTACACGCGTTTTCAGATTCCCGATGTGCTGGTCGCCCTGTGGCTCACGCTGGGGTTTGATTTCTTCCTGCAGGGACTGGAGGAGAGCCCGCCCTCACGCCTGGCCTGCTGGGGCCTGGCCGCGGCTACCGCTCTCGATGTTTTGACCAAAGGTCTGATTGGCCTGGTCTTTCCCGGCGCAATCATTCTGCTTTACCTGCTGCTCACCGGCAACCTCCGCCACCTGACGCGCATGCGCCTGCTCTCCAGCACACTGGTGTTTCTGGCCATCGCCGCTCCCTGGCATGTTCTGGCGGCGCTGCGCAATCCCACTCAGGGGCATGTGCGAGGTTTCCTGTGGTTCTATTTTGTGAACGAACACTTCCTGCGCTACCTGAATGAGCGCGTGCCGCGCGACTATGGCACGGTGCCGCTGGCGGTGTTCTGGGCGCTGCTTCTGCTCTGGCTGGCGCCCTGGAGCGTGTTCCTGCCCCAGGCGGTGCGTGCCGTTCCCCTCCGCCTGCGGGCAATGCGGTCGAAGCTGACGGCGCGTGACCGCGCCAACCTGTTGTTCATGGTCTGGGCAGTGGTGATCATGGCTTTCTTCAGCTTTTCCACGCGGCAGGAGTATTACAACCTGCCGGCGGTGCCCGCCATCGCGCTGCTGGTGGGAGGGTGGATGGAACGCGAATCCGCTTCCCCTGCGGCAAGCCGCGAGCGCCGCGCCGGGCGCATCTCTTCACTGGTGCTGTTTGTGATCGGCATCGCCGGGTTCATCGCGGCGATGGTCATGCTACAACTCTCGGAAGCCGCGCCGCCGGGCGCTGAATTGTCCGACTTACTGCATCAACGAGCCGCCACGTCGTACGTGCTCTCCTTCGGGCACATTTTCGATCTCACGCCGCAGGCCTTGGGAGTGTTTCGCGGGCCACTGGTGGGAGTGGCTCTGGCCCTGCTGCTGGGCACGGGCTTGAACTGGTACCTGCGGCGTCGCAGCTCGCCGGCGCGCGGCAACGTGGCGCTGGCGGTGATGTCGGTAGCGCTGCTGCTGTGCGTGCACTCAGCTTTCTCCACTTTCGCGCCCATCCTTTCTTCCAAGAAGCTGGCGCTGGCGATCCAGCAGCACTACCAGGCGGGCGACACGATCGTGATTGACGGCGAATACGAGCAGGGATCTACGCTCAATTTCTATTCCGGCATACCCGTGCATATCCTGCACGAGCGCAGCGCTAACTTGTGGTACGGCTCGCAGTTTCCGGATGCGCCGCAGGTGTTCGAAACCGAGGATTCATTCCTGAAGCTGTGGCAGGGGCCTGGCCGAGTATTTCTGTGGGCCGAAGAAGAGCATCCGCCCCAGGTCGCCGGGCTCACCGTATATGAACTGGCCCACAGTGGCGGCAAGTACATTCTGACCAATCGCGCTATTCAGTAGGTTTCGTTATCACGAAGACATGTGGGCATTCGGGCCGAGCGTGCCCGGTGGTACGACAAAAAGAAGGGCCGCGAGTACGCGGCCCGAATGAATCTTGGATGGCTTCTATTCCCTTCGTGCGATTTGTAGAAGGGTTGTTACATTCGTCATTCTTCAATCATCAATCGTCAATTACTTCTGCTGCGACGCGTCTGAACTCTCGCGTGCCAGCTTGACCTTGGCGGACTCCAGCTTCTTCTGCGTTTTGGCCACGCTGTCCTGGTCCACCTCGGCGGGCACGGTCTTGGCCCACTCCTGCAGGGCGCGCTCCCAGTGAGCGGCGGCCTGCTTCAAGCGTCCGGTTTTCTGGTACAGGTCACCGAGGTGCTCCTGCACCGTGGGATCGCTGGCCATGCGCTCGGAGGCCTTGTGCAGCTGCTCCTCCGCCATATCGTAATTGCCCAGCTTGAAGTAGGCCCAGCCCAGTGAATCCAGG
>DASSQB010000128.1:0-6811 GCA_035702725.1 Terriglobales bacterium
TGACTGTCATCCCGAGCGAGCGCGACCCGAGCTTGCGAGGTGAGCGCGAGCCGAGGGACCTTGTGCTTAAGTTGTTTCGAATTCAATTCCTTGTTTCAACAGCATTTACAAGTACATCACCAACTCGTTCACCACCTTCTGAACGCCGTCGTAGGGATCGTAGGTGTTGGGACCCTCGAACTCGACCGAGTAAACCCCGCGAAACTTCGCTTTCTTGGAAATCTCCACGCACTTTGGAAAATCAAACTTGGTTTCTTTTCCGGAAGCGTCAAATTCGTAGCCCTTGGCGTGGCATACGTCAAAGGCCCAGGGGAACAGCAACGCTAACCCTCGCTCGCGCGTGGTTTCGTCAGGGAAATTGCCGAAGTCGGGGAGCGCGCCCACGCGATGGCCGCCCACCATCTTGAACAGGCTGACCAGCACCTCCGGATGCGTTGAACCGATCTCGTCGTGGTTTTCAATAATGACCTTGATTCCCTTCATGTGCCCATATGTGCCAATCTTCCGATAAGAGTCGGCCGTGGGCGTCAGATTGCTGGGGTGCATCTTGCCGGGATCGCAGCGCACCGACTGGCAGCCCAGTTCTCGGCCAACGTCAACCCAGCGCATCGCGCCCTGAATCGCCTTGTTGCGCACCGCATCGTTCTGATCGGAAAGCCCGCCTCCGCTCCAGAATTCCTGAATATCCACCGGGATGTTCACCACGCGCGAGTGTGCCTTGGCCAAACGCGCCTTCAGTTCGTTCAGGTAGCTGGGGCTGGTGGATTCAAAATGCGGTGCCACGAACTCCATGGTGTGCACGTGGTAGCGGTCGGCAATCATCTCAGGAAAATCCACCAGCTTGAGCATCTCGCCGGGCAAATGAAAATCCTTTTCCCGCGTCGTCGAAAAATAGTTATGGAAGCTCCAGGTGGAAATGCAAACCCGCTCCAGCTTGGGCGAAGCGCTGCTTCCACTCTCTTTCTGGGCAAAGAGCAGGTCGCCCGCCCCGCTGGAAACCGCCGCTGCGGCCAGGCCCTTGCCGACTCGGCTAAGAAATTCTCTGCGTCTCATATGCTAAGGTCCCTTGCAATGTATGAACCGCCGTTTCCTTTCCCCACGACCGAACAGCTTCCAGGGGCTACTTCGGGAGCCCACAGGGCGAAACAGTTTTTAGCCCAGGGCGTCAGCCCTGGGTAGGAACACCAGAAAAGTACACGAGCCCCGGAGGGGCGACGCTAAAACTTCAGCTAAAACCGCATCTTGCGCAGGTCCTCGTAGCTGATCTTGATGGCATCGAACGGCGAACCCTCAGTGTAGTCCTGCTCCACGTAATAGTGCTTCACCCCGCCTTTGTCGGCGTGCGCGAAAGCGCGCTTGAAATCCACGACTCCCCGTCCTACTGGCGCAAATTTTGCATTCTCCGTGACGTAGATCGGATGCGCCAGCTTAACCGGCCGGTCTTTGACGTGCAGCATGGGAAACCGTCCCGGATACTCGTTGAAGTATTTCAGCGGATCCTGGCCTGCGGCCGTGATCCAGTACAAATCCATCTCCAGCTTCACCAGGTTGGGATCGGTTTCCTTCAGCAGCAGGTCGTAGGGCACCTTGCCCTCAGTGGGCTTGAATTCAAAATCGTGGTTGTGGTGCGCGAACTGCAAGCCTGCCTCCTTCACTTTTCTGCCGGTTTCATTGAAGAAGTCCGCCAGTTTCTTCCACTTGTCCAGCGGGCCCCGGTCTTCCACGTTAATCCATGGGTTGACGATGTATTCGTGGCCGATGACGTGTGCCGCTTCGATCACCTGTGGCAGCTTGGCGCGCAGGTCCTCGATAGGAATGTGCGCGGAGGGAGCGGTCATGTGATTGCGCTCCAGCACCGCCTTTACCTGCTGCGGCGTGCGATCGAAGTAGCCGGCGAACTCCGCTTCCTTGTAGCCGGTCGCCGCGACCTTGGCGATGGTGCCCTCGAAGTCTTTTTTCATCTGGTCGCGCACGGTATAGAGCTGCAGGCCAATGGCGCCCAGCTTGTGCTCATCGGCGGCCAACGCGGGCAGGCGGCTCAACAGGACGGCGGCGGAAGCGGCCCCCAGAAATTCGCGACGGTTCATCATGGCTAGATTTCTCCTCGTTTCATCTGCTCGACAGCATAGTGGCAGGCGCGCGCAGTCAGCGCCATGTAGGTAATGGACGGGTTTACGCACGACGATGAAGCCATGCACGCTCCATCTGTAACGAACAGGTTCTTGATGTCATGGGCCTGGTTATATGCATTGAGCACGGAAGTTTTGGGGTCGCGGCCCATGCGCGCCGTTCCCATTTCGTGAATCGCCAGGCCGGGAGCGTCATCTTCAACGAAGGTCTGGATGTCGTGCGCGCCCGCGGCGGCCAGCATCTCGGCGGCGGCAATGGCTGCATCCTGACGCAACGTCTTCTCATTCTCGCCGTAAGCGCAATTGATCTTCAGGATCGGAATGCCCCAGGCATCGGTACGCGAGCGGTCCAGCTCGACGTAGTTGCTATGGTGTGGAAGGCATTCACAGAAGCTGCCCATGCTGAAGTACCATGGCCCCGGATTCTTCAAGGAACGCTTGAAGTCTGCGCCGAAGCCCGCCTGACTTATGCCGCGTCTCCAATCCGACCGCCCAGCGTCGCCCTGGTAGCCATAACCACGCAGGAATTGCGACCTGGTCTTCACGTTGCGGAAACGCGGTATGTAGATCCCATTGGGCCGGTGGCCAATGGCAATTTTGTCTTCATAGCCGGGAATCATCCCGGAGGCGCCGCTGCCGGTGGCGTGGTCCATCAGGTTGTGCCCCAGCTCGCCGCTGGAGTTCGCCAGCCCGTTGGGAAACTGGGGCGTGGAGGAAAGCATCAGGATGCGTGCCGATTCCAGCGTGGACGCACAGAGAAAAATGACCTTCGCTCGGTACTCCGTTGTTTGCCTGGTCTGCGCATCAATTACCCGCACGCCTGTCACCCGGCGCGTATTGTCGTCAAAGTCGAGGCCGTGAACAATGCTGTAAGGCCGCAGCGTGACCTTGCCCGTCGCCAGCGCCGCCGGCAGCGTGGCGTTAAGGCTGCTGAAGTAGGCGCGCGACATGCAGCCGCGGTGGCAGGAGCCACAGTAATGGCAAGCCATGCGTCCCTTGTGCGGGCGGGTAAGCACAGCGCAGCGCCCGATGGTCATCATGCGCTCGCCCGGCCAGTGCTTGGCGATGGCGTCTTTCACCGCCAGCTCGGCGCAATTCATCTGCATGGCCGGCAGAAAGCGGCCGTCCGGCAGTTGCGGCAGGCCTTCCGCCTGCCCGCTGATACCGGCAAACTCTTCCACGTAGTCGTACCACGGAGCGATGTCGGCATAGCGGATGGGCCAGTCCACGCCGATGCCTTCGCGGGCGTTGGCCTCAAAATCCAGGTCGCTCCAGCGGTAGGTCTGCCTTCCCCACATGATCGAACGCCCACCCACGTGGCGCCCGCGGATATAACTGAACGGCTTGTCCGGCGGCGTGGTGTAGGGATTTTCCAGATCGTTCACGAAAAATTTCGCCGCCCACTCGTCGCAGGCATAGCAGGTGCGCTGGATAGGTTGGGTCTTCAGTTCCTTACGGCGGTCACGGAGGCCGCGGAACTTCACGCCCCAGGCGGGCACGTGTTCGCAGTAGTCCTTGGCCGGATCAATGGAGCGCCCGGCTTCCAGCACCAGCGTGTTCAGGCCCTTCTCGCCCAGTTCCTTGGCTGCCCAGCCGCCGGTCATGCCGGAGCCGACTACGATGGCATCGTAGGTGTTAGCTGGCATTCGTCTTCCCTGGCTCGGTGAGAGGAACGCAGGCCTGATAAGGCCCCATGTGCACCGGCGGACGTCCCAACTCCTGCGTCCAGCCGATCTCGGAGGTGTAGTAGCCGATCAGGGTAAGCCGCTTCATCATGTAGAAGAAACTGCGTTGCACCGGAGTTTCGCTCTCTTGCACGGCGGGGCTGGCGTGCTGCCGCTCTTCCCCGCTGGCCTCGCGCAGTTCGGTGAGTTCCTCGTCCAGCGCGGTCAGCAGTTGCGTCTGTTGCTGGGCAGTGCAGCTCACGAATTCCTTGTTGAACATTTTCCGGCTGCGCTCGTCGGTATCGGCCAGGCCCTGCAGGAAGCGCTGGCAATCCTCACCCGTGCACCAGTCCGTCAGGATGAGGTCAATGAATTCGTTCACCCGCGCTCCCCTGGCCCCCGGAGTGTCGGTGGCCGGGATAATCATCTCGGAAATTGCGATGACCGTGGCGTTCTGGTGGGGATCCAGCGTCTTGAGCGCGGGAGCGGAGCCGAGCTGCTGATGGATTTCCCGGCCTATTGCGAACAGGTCCTGGGAATAGATAGCGGGAACTGCGGCCGCGCCGGCGATCAGCTTGAGTGCGTCGCGTCGTTTCATGAAGCGGAGGCAAGCCGGGGAGCCCTTATCCCTGAGAGGCCGAAACGTGCGCGGCCCGCCGAATGGAGCCGCAGAATCCTCGGCAAGCTGTGGGCGCAAGATACTCCCCCGCCGCCGCCAAAGTCAAATTCCCGCGCTTTCAGATGCTTACGTTTTGCTTCAGGCGGCCGCGGGAAATGGCTCGTGCCACGAGCTAATCGCCTGCCGCCGCGCCCTTGCCAGTTCTGCCACCGGGTCGCCCTGGGGTAGAAATTCCATGGCCATATAGCCGCTATAGTGCAGCTGAGCCAGCTTGCGGTAGATGTTGGCGAAGTTGATCTCGCCTGTGCCCGGCTGGTGGCGCCCGGGCACATCGGCCACGTGCACCAGCCCCAGCCCGGCGAAATTCCTCTCCAGCGTTTCGATCAGGTTCCCCTCCGCGATCTGCTGGTGATACAGATCGTAAAGAAACCGCACGTTGGGCCGGTTCAGCTGGCGAACAATTTCGAAGCCTTCCCGCGAAGAAGTCAGGTAGTACTTCGGGTTCTCCTCCGGATCAATATTCTCCAGGAGCAGGATCACGCCGTGCGGCGCGGCCAGGTCGGCGGCCCGCTGCAGGCCCTCGATGCAGCTCTGATGTTGCGCTTCCCTGCTCAGTCCCGGCACTGCGTTGCCGGAGAGCACAATCAGGCTGCGGCATTCCAACTTCTCCATCACGGGCAGCATTTGCCCTACTTCTTCCAGGAACTTGCCACGCTGCGCGGGATCGGCAATTCCGGCGGACAGGCCGGCGGTGGCATCAAAAGTCATCCCCAGCGAGCGGCACCGGGCGGCCGCGCGGCTGAAGTCCGCAGCCTGCCAGTGCTCGAATTCATTCACCAGTTCCACCGCTTGGTAGCCCGCTTCGGCCACTTTTTCCAGGCGCTGCTCGAAGGGCATGTTCCGGAACACAGTCCACAACATGACCGAAAGCTTTGGTCCGCTCTGTTCATCTTTCGTGGCCGCGCTCGTCAGGTGATTAGTGGCGGGCAGCAAGGCCGCGGCGATGGCCGCTTTGGTGGCGCTGCGGGAAAATTCTCGTCGGTTCATAGATGCCCCGTTCCGGCTCGGCGAAAGCACCCTACCGCCGCCCGGCGTTCGCTCGCAACCGAAAAAATGTGCTCGGGCACTTACTTTTTCTTACGTTCCGAGTATCATGGCGGGCTCTGCAGAATTCAGGCGCGGCGGTTCGCCCCGGGCGATGCCCTCCGCCGCCCAGGGCTTTTGTTTGCTTTCGATTCTCACATCCCAGGGGCTCGTATGAAGCGATTAACCATTTTTATTTCTCTGCTCGCCTTTCTTTCCACGCTGGCCTTCGCAGCCGGTGACTCCGATCAGAACGTCTGCACCGGCAATCCCAACCAGTGGCGCCAGCTCTACAACGGTAAAGACCTGAAGGGCTGGAAGCACGTTGGTCCGGGCTACATGACGGTTGAAAAAGACGGTCTCATCCACACCCACGGCGGCATGGGCCTGCTCTACTGGACAGGCGGCAAAATCGGCAACTGCATCCTCCATACCGTGTGGCGCATGCGCGACGAGAACGACAACTCCGGCGTCTTCATCCGCATTCCCATCCCGCCCACCGAACCCTGGATGCCGGTGAATTACGGTTACGAAGTCCAGATTGACAACCACCCCGAGCGCTCCAAGCCCTCGGAGGACGAATATCACGAGACTGGCATGCTCTATTCGCTCACCAAGCCGCTGGTGACGCACGCCTGGAAGGCGGGCCCGGAATGGAACACCATGGACATCACCTTGGACGGGCCGCGCACCATCGTGATGCTCAACGGCAAAAAGGTAGTGGACTACAAGGAAGGCGACCCGGTGCCGGCCAAGAAATTCACTTTTGAGCCGGAGCGCGGACCGCGGCCTAATTTCGGTTATTTCGGGCTGCAGAACCATAGCGACAACGACATTGTGTTTTTTAAAGAAGTAGCCATCAAGCCGCTCAAGTAGGCGAGCCGCACATTTTTTACCAGGCATTCGCAGAGGAGAGATTTGCCATGAAAAATGATTTTTCCCGTCGTCAGTTTCTGCAGAGCAGCGCTGTGGCCGCGGGCGGCTTGCTGGCCGCCAAAACCATTCTTCTGGACCCGGAGCCTCTGGGTGCGCAAACCAAGCCCGTGGCGCCCAGCGATCGCGTGCGCTTCGGCATGGTTGGCATTGGCATGCAGGGCTCAGGCTTGCTGACCAACGCCATCACCCTGCCGGGCGTGGAGTGCGTCGGCGCCGCCGATCTGTACGACGGCCGTCACACCCTGGCCAGAGAGATCACCAATAATCCCAGCCTGCCCGCCTCCCGCCGTTACCACGACCTGCTGGAGCGCAAGGACATTGACTGCATTGTGGCC
Source organism: Terriglobales bacterium (assembly GCA_035702725.1). Classification (GTDB taxonomy): domain Bacteria; phylum Acidobacteriota; class Terriglobia; order Terriglobales; family Acidobacteriaceae; genus JAICWP01. The sequence continues at coordinate 6,767 of DASSQB010000128.1, forward strand.
GCGGTTCCCGACCACTGGCATCGCCGCGTAGTAGTGGACGCCTGC
>DASSQB010000129.1:0-9819 GCA_035702725.1 Terriglobales bacterium
TGCTCTCGGAACAGGCTTGCGCCAGCGGCGAAATGCCTGACGCCATCGGGTGGAAAGGCAAATGCCGCTCGGTAGTTGTGGAATGCAAAATAAGCCGCGCCGACTTCCTTGCCGACCGCCTCAAACCCTTCCGCCAGAACCCGGAGATCGCTCTCGGCTGCGAGCGTTTCTACCTGGCGCCCGCCGCCCTGATTGCGCCTCAGGAATTGCCCCCGGGCTGGGGCCTGCTGGAGTGCGCCGGGCGCAGGGTGGAAATGCGGGTCAAACCGCCGCGCCGCAGCCTGCGCGCGCCTGCTGGCATGGAACACGAGATGAACCTGCTGCTGGCCAGCCTGCGCCGGGTGGAAATCCGCATCGAGCCGCAAACCATCACCGAGTTCCTTAAGTGGAAAAACCGGCTGCTGGAATATAACGGCGGGGTCTTACCCCGGGAACTGACGCCCGTTTCCGAGGAACGCAATCCCCATCTGGGATAAGAGGCGCTATGCCACCGGGTCGCGTGGCCCGGCTGTTTTGCTGTGGGAAGAGCCGCTGGCCTGTGTTTTGCGGGCGCGCGTGGCAGGTCCGCCTATGGTTCGGTACTGCTGGTAAAGTTGATGCAGGTCCTCGCTCAGCAACTGCACCAGTTGCATGCACAGGGTGCAGTTCTGGCGCAGGTAGGCGAGGAAATCCTCCCGCCGCAGGAAAGCAATGTCGCAAGGCTCGACGGTTTCCGCCGTCGCGTCGTAGGGGCAGCCGGACATGGTTTCTCCCAAGCCCAGGACGGAACCCGCCCCGGCCACGTGCAGCCCCAGGCCACCTTCTCCCAGGCGCAGCCTCGCCCGGCCTTTCTGGATGAGAAAAACTCCGCGTACCGGCCGTCCGCGGCGGTATACCGTGGTTCCCGGGCGGTAGTGCCGCACCTGGGCGGCGCCTTCAAAAGCATGCAACAGGTCGGGTTGAATCGTTCCCAGATCGCGGTGCAGCAAGCGTCTCACCCTGCCAAATCTGGGTTAAAAAAATATCGCAGCCTGAGGAAACCCACTGTGACGCCCGTCACTATCAACAGTGATGAGATAGCCCCCGGCGGGGGGCCAAATATGGGACTCACTCTGGCAATATACCAGGCGGTATAGACCTTACTTCCTCCTGCCATCCCGTTTACACTGGTCGTAGCACGACTTATCGCGACACGAAGCGCCAGGGATTTGGAAACCACTAAAGAAGCTTTATGCGCGGCTTGCAGGCGGCCCCTGCCCCAAGCCGAAACCCCTTGCCCCTGGTGTGGCAGGCCTCCTGGGGACTTCCATGTGCGCCCGTTGTTCCTGGGTATGGTGCTGGTCATTTCCATCGCCTTCGGCGGGACTACGGTGTTTGCCACGCGGTTCTATCGCGCCAAGCAGCTGCAACTCGGCGTTATGTGGTTTAACCGCGGCCAAGCGGCTTTGACAGCCGGAGATTCCCGGTCCGCGGTTCAGGATTTTCGCAACGCGCTCTACTACTCCCACGACGATCCCGCCTACCGGCTGCGCCTGGCGGAAGCGCTTCTGTCTGCCAATCACATCCCGGAAGCCCAGTCCTACCTGCTTACCCTGTGGCAGGATGAGCCCAGCAACAGCACCGTAAACCTGCAATTGGCGCGCCTGGCAGCCCGCCAAGGCGAAACCCAGGCAGCGCTGCGCTACTATCACGGGGCTATTTACGGCCTCTGGCCCGACCGCGACGCCGCTGTGCGCCGCCGGCAAACCCGCCTGGAATTGACCCATTATCTTCTTGACCTGCGCGACGCCACCCAGGCCGACGCCGAACTGATCGCCCTAACCTCCGAACTTCCAGCCACCGCCGCCGCGCACACCGAGGCAGGCCAGTTGTTCCAGCAGGTCGCCGATTCGGAGCGCGCCCTGCAGGAGTTTGTAGAAGCCCTGCGCCTGAACCCGAAGTCGCCTGCCGCATTGCGCGGCGCCGGCGAAGCTGCCTTTCAGTTAGCGCAGTACCCGAGCGCCGGTCGCTATCTGGAGCAGGCACTAAAATCCGGAGCCCGGGACCCGGAGGCGGCGGAACTTCTGGCCACCACTCGGCTGATTCTGGAATGGGACCCGAACTCCCAGGGCGTCAGTTCCTGGCAGCGAGCGCTGCGCATCGTGCAAGCGTTTCAGCAGGCCCGCCGTCGTCTCGACGACTGTGCGGTCACGAAGGGCACTGATCTGGCCGCGGCGCCTGCTTCCCGCTCTTCCACCCCTGTGCGGTCAAATGTCCCAAGCGCGCCTCACACTCCCGCTTCCAATCTAATTGCCAAAATTCTGAGGAGGATCAGACCAGGAGAAACGGCGGCCACGCCTGAGCAGCTGCCCATCATCCTGGACCCCGCCGAAATGCAACAGCTTTACCGGCAGACAACCAAGGTACAGCCCCGCGTGCGCGCTCACAAACTGGAGCGCGACCCCCAACTCGCCGAGTCAGTCATGGGTCTGGTGAGCCGCATCGAAACCGTCACCGCGCAGCAGTGTGGCGCACCGCAAGGCGCGGACCTGGCCCTTTTGCTGCTGGCACAGCGGACGGAGGAGCGGTGAGCACGACTCAGATTCCGCCCGACAACGCCGCGAGTACGGCGCCCGCGGCGACTCGCAAGCGCCGTCTCTCGCGCCTCCACCTGATCCGTGAGGAACCCTTCTTCCTGCTGATGGCCATTTTCATCGGCATTCTTTCCGGCTTGGCCGTGGTGTGCTTTCGCATTACTTATCTTTCCGTCCGCACCTATCTGTTGAGCACCTCGCTCTCGCCCTCGCCGAAGCACCTGCTGCTGGTACCTTCGCTGACTGGAATCGTCATTGCCCTGCTGGTGATTTACGTTTTTCCGCGCGTGCGCGGCAGCGGCGTCAATCAGACCAAGGCCGCGCTCTACATCTATAACGGCCACATTCCCTTTCGCACCGTCATCGGAAAGTTCATCTGCTCGGCGCTGGCCATCGGCAGCGGGCAATCGCTCGGACCGGAAGACCCCTCGCTGCAGATCGGGGCCGGCATCGCCTCGCTCTTGGGTGAAAAACTGCAGCTCTCCCGCGAACGCTTGCGCCTCATCGCCCCGGTGGGAGCGGCTGCAGGTCTGGCCGCGGCTTTCAACGCGCCCATCTCCGCCGTGCTATTCGTAATCGAGGAGGTAATCGGGCGCTGGAGCGCCGGGGTTCTGGGCGCGGTAGTGCTGGCCGCGGTTTCCAGCGTAGTGGTGGAACGTTTCTTCCTGGGTTCAGAACCGCTGTTTCGCATTCCGCCGGTTGGCGTGGTGAATCCCGGCGAACTGCTGGCCTATGCCGTATTGGGCGTGGCGGGCGGCATCGCTTCGGTGGTGTTCGTAAAAATGATCACCTACTTCCGCCTGCGCCTGAAGAATGCGCCCGCCTGGACCCAGCACTTTCAGCCCGCGCTGGCTGGCCTGCTCATCGGCTTCATCGGCTATCTCGGCTTCCCCCAGGTGATGGGCGCGGGCTACGCCTACATGGACCAGGCCATGCACAGCCAGTACACCTGGCAAATCCTGGGCATCCTGGCAGGACTCAAAATCCTGGCCACCACCATTTCCTTCGTCAGCGGCACACCCGGCGGCATGTTCGCGCCCACGCTGTTTATCGGCGCCATGCTGGGCGGCTCGGTGGGCGCGCTCGAACACCAACTGCTTCCACACTTCAGCGGCCCCATTGGCGCCTACTGCCTGGTGGGAATGGGAACGCTGTTTGCCGGCTTTATTCGCGCGCCCATGACCTCGGTATTCATGGTGCTGGAGGTGAGCGGCGACTACACCATCATTGTGCCGGTGATCATCTCCAATGCCATTGCCTACATTATTTCGCGCGCGGCTCAGCCTGTTCCTCTCTTTGATATGCTCTCGCGCCAGTCCGGCCTGGATCTGCCGTCCATGGAAGAGCAGCGCGAGCAGCCGCTGCTGCATGTGGAAGACGCCATGCGCGCTCCGCGCACCCCCCTGCTCACCGGTGAGGAGCCGGTCAAGGAGGCGCTGCGCGAGCTGGAGCAATCCACCGAGCCGCTTCTGCTGTTCCGCTTGCCTGACGGAGTCTGGCGTGGCGTAACCCGCAAGAAGCTCGCGGAACTGGCAGACCATGGCGACTCTGAGTTGCCCCTGAAGGCCGCGGCTGCCCAAGACAGCCTGGCCCCGCTGCTCCATCCCGACCATCCCCTGGATACGGCGCTGCGCCACATTTATGACTGGCCGCTGCTGCCCGTGGTGCACCGCGCCGACCCCGCCCAGTTGCAGGGAGTCGTGTCCTTGCCCGATATTTTGAACGCCTATCGCCGCGCCGCCGGCGTGCCGCGCAGCTAGGTCACAGTACTTCGTACTCGGCACGGGCAACTTGCGGCACTATAATCATCCCCATTTATGTCCCTGGCTCCGGGCACAAAACTCGGGCCATATGAAGTCATCGCTCCGCTGGGCATGGGCGGGATGGGAGAGGTGTACCGTGGCCGCGACCTGAAGTTGAATCGTGAGATTGCCATCAAAGTCCTCCCCGACCTCGTCGCCCGCGATCAGGACCGGCTGGCTCGTTTTCGCCGTGAAGCTCAACTGCTCGCCGCACTTAACCATCCCAACATCGCGCACGTGCACGGCTTGGAAGATTCCACCGGCGTTCCTGCGCTCATCATGGAACTGGTGGAGGGCCCCACGCTTGCGGAGAAAATCAGCGAAGCAGCCGCCGCCACTCCCGGCACGGGAATGCCACTGGAGCAAGCCTTGCCCATTGCCAGGCAGCTTGCGGAAGCGCTGGAAGCCGCCCACCAGCGCGGCATCGTGCACCGTGATCTCAAGCCGGAGAATATTAAGCTCACTTCCGGCGGCGCCGTCAAAGTCCTGGATTTTGGTCTGGCCAAGACGGTATGGGACGGAAGCAAAAGCCCGGATGCCCTGCCAGCGCCGACCGTCACCTTGGAGGGTGTAGTGGTTGGCACCGTGGCCTACATGAGTCCCGAGCAGGCGCGCGGGCTGCCGGTGGACAAGCGCACCGATGTCTGGGCGTTTGGCTGCGTTCTATATGAAATGCTTGCCGGCCGAAAGCCCTTCCCCGGTCAGACCCAGTCGGACGTGATGGCGGGCGTCCTGCAACGTTCTCCCGACTGGGGCGCGCTGCCCGCGGGCCTGCCCGGCCCCGTCCTCCGGTTGTTGCACCGGTGCCTGGAGAAAGATCCCAAGCTCCGGCTCCGCGACATGGGAGACGCCCAGCTCGACCTCGAAGATGCCGGCAAAGCGCCTATCCCTGAACTGAAACAGCAGTCCCCTCGCCGGTTCTCATGGCTGCAATGGCTCGCCGTCGGCCTTCTGTTGCTTCTGGCCGCTGCTGCCGGCTGGCTCATTCTGTTTCGGCGCCCGCCCGAGAATCCGCTAGCCAACGCGCACTTCACCCGCCTTACCGATTGGGAGGGAGCCGAGCGCGATGCCGCCATCTCGCCTGACGGGAAGTTTGTGGCTTTTGTTTCTGACCGCGATGGCCCTTTCGACATCTGGCTCGCAGAACTGGGTGGCGGCGAGTTCGTCAACCTGACCCGTGGTAAAGATCCAAATCTTGATTTCGAGTTGCCGGTGGTGGGCTTCGCCAATGCCGGCTCGGAGCTTTGGATGCATAATGCAATCCCGACTAGTCCACTGCTTCTGGCGCCGCTGATGGGTGGGGAGCCGCGGACGTTTCTGGCCAAAGGTCCCCAGCAGAGGCCGCCGGTGAACGCCGCATGGTCGCCCGACGGCAACCAGCTCGTCTACCATACCTCCGACCCTGGCGACCCGATTTATGTGGCCGACCGCACTGGGGGAAATCCGCGGCTGCTTTTCGTCAATACCGACCCGGGCATGCACAATCATTGGCCCGTGTGGTCGCCCGACGGCAACTGGATCTATTTCGCACGCGGAAATCCGGTGGCGCAGAACTTCGACTTGTGGCGCGTTTCATTATCCGGCGGGGCGCCCGAGCGCCTGACCAGCCATAACTCATGGGTGGCGTATCCTGCTCCCCTGGCGCCCCGCATGGTCCTCTATGTCGCTCGTGGCGAGGACGGCTCAGGTCCATGGCTCTGGGCCTTGAACCCGGAAGACAGGAGCACGCGGCGGGTAAGCTTCGGCCTGGAGCAGTACACTTCCGTGGCTGCAAGCGCCGATGGCCGGCGACTGGTAGCCACGGTTGCGAACCCTTCGGCCAACCTTTGGAGCGTTCCTATTCTGGATCACCCCGCTGGCGAGAGCGAAGTCACCCCTTTTCGGGTGCCCACCGTCCGCGCCCTGGGGCCGCGCTTCGCCGGCTCGCTTCTCTTCTATTTGTCGTCGCACGGCACGGGCGACGGCTTGTGGCGCTACGACCAGCGGCAGGCAATCGAGATCTGGAAGGGAGCGAACAACCCGCTGTTCCAGGCGGCAGCCATCTCTCCCGACGCCAGCCAGGTGGCGATTGGGTTACGAAACGGTGGCAAACTGCGCCTGCACCTGATAACCGCTGACGGCGCTAACCTGCGTCGCATCGCCGATGAGATTGAAATCCAGGGAACGGCTTCCTGGTCGCCCGACGGCCAGTGGATTGTCACTGGCGGCCGCGATGCCCGCGGACTGGGGCTGTTCAAAATACCCGCCGCCGGCGGACCGCCAACCCGCATCGTGGCGGGGCAAGCCTTCAATCCCGTTTGGTCTCCGGATGGCGCCCTGATCGTCTACACCGGCGCCAACGTCGGCCCGGACGCGCCCTTAATGGCGACGCGCCCGGATGGCACGGCCATCCCATTTCCGGCGATCCGGGTGCGTCGCGACGGCGTGCGCGCCCGCTTCCTCCCCAGTGGAAAGGGTCTGGTGTACATGCAGGGCAGGTCAGCCGCGCAGGATTTTTGGTTGCTGGACCTCGCCTTGCTGAAAACCCGTCCCTTAACCCACTTGCAGAATCCCTCCGCCATGCAGGCATTTGACATCACGCCTGACGGCAAACACATCGTTTTCGACCGCTTGCGGGAAAACTCGGACCTTGTGCTCATAGACCTCGAAAAATAATGTCCCTCCCACTGCCGTGTTCGATCGCCTGGCTCAGGAATTCGCCGCGGGGAAAGAGGTCGGCATTTTCGACAACCCCGGTACCGGGTATCTGGTTGTCGCTGTACACTGCCGATAGACCTGCAGGCACCAGGAGGAACGCTATGCCGGCAAAGCTAAGTTACGTAATCGAGTTCGTGGCGAACATGGAACGTGCGGTTAAGTTTTATCGGGATACGCTCGGCCTGCCCCTGAAATTCGAATCCCCTGGCTGGAGCGAGTTTTCGACGGGTGAGACTACTCTTGCGCTACATCCTGCGTCGGAAAAGAATCCCGTGGGCAAAGTCGAACTGGGATTTAACGTGCCGGATATTCTGCAATTCCACGTTGAGATGACGAAAAAGGGGGTGCAGTTCCCGATGCCGCCCACGCAGCAAGACTTTGGCGGTGTGCTCGCTCAATTCGTGGATTCAGAAGGTGCACACGTCAGCGTCAGCGGCAGTTGAGTGGCGTAGACGGGCTCCTTGCCGGGAAATCGTCACTCGCTTCGTCGCCCCGCCCGGCAAGGGGTTTGTAAAGTATGCTAATGCGTGGTCGGTGAAGATTTGGCCGGGGTGTATCAGGCAGTGCTGCGAGCCTTGTGTCCCCGGCCCTAAGGTTTCTTTAGCGCTTTGGTATTCGCAGGCTTGGCCTCATCGTGGCTGCCACACAACACTGACGTCAGCTCGGCGAATCCGCGGTGTCGCTCACTTTGCGGAGCCGATCGCAATTCCCATCACTTCATAGCGCGCGCCGAACAGCAACTTGGGAACACTCACAAAGGCCCGCGCAGGATAGTCTCCGTGAAAATAGCCCTTGTACACGCCATTGAAGGCGTCGTAATTAGCCAGGTCGGTGCAAAACACTTGCAGGGAAACGATGTCGTCCATCTTCAAGCCTGCCTGCTCCACCACCTGTTTCACCTGGTCCATGACCAGCCGCGCCTCTTCCGCCGCGCTCACCGGGGCTTTGGTGTCCGGGCCAACTCCGGTCGTGCCTGCTATGTAAAGCGTGTTCCCCACCAGGACTCCGCTGCTGAAGGGCAAATGCCGCTCCTGGGCGACTTTCGACTTCAAATGCCGGCGGGGAGTCTGCTGAGCCAGCGACAGCGCCGAAACAAGCAACAGCGGCAGCAAATAGCTAATCTTCACGCCAATCCTCCAGTACACAGATTTGGAGCGCATTCTACTAGACCCTGTCGCAGATATCTGCACGCCTCTGCCGAAGCGCGGACACAGGCCAGCGCCAAAGGACAGCTTCCCGGAACGACCATCTGCGATGATAGGATACCGGCCAATGACTCTACAAAATTTGACCATCGCATTTATAGGCCTGGGACGCATCGGTAGCGGAATCGCTAAGAATGTCCAGGCGTCTGGTTGCCAGTTCGTGGTCTATAACCGTACGCCGCAAAAAAGCCAGCCGTTCGTGGCCGCCGGAGCAAAGGCCGCGTCTACGCCGCGAGAAGCTGCCGCATCTGCGGATATCGTCATAACATGCCTGATGGATGATCAATCGGTCATTGACGTACTCTCTGGCACGGATGGAGTTCTTGCGGGACTGCGTCGCGACGCCATTCACATCGGCACAAGCACGATATCGCCCAATGCTACCTCTCGAATTGCCGCGTTGCATAAAGAGCATGGAAGCCACTACGTTGCTGCTCCTGTGCTTGGCCGGCCGGATGCAGCCGCTGCGGCGCGCCTCTTAACGTTTGTCGCCGGCCCGCGGCAGATCGTGGAGTGCGCCCGGCCAGTGCTCGAAACCTATACGCAACAGGTTCTTGACCTGGGCGAGGACCACAGCAGAGCCGCATCTATGAAATTGGCTGCGAATTTTTTTGCCGTAAGCTTCCTCGAGCTCATGGGTCAGGCACTTACCTTGGCCGACAAAAGGGGAGTGCTGGAGCCCATGACTGATTTGCTGAAGGCCTTTTTGGGTCCCATGGGAGAGTATGTAGATCGAATTGCGAACCGCCGTTACGACAACCCTGGCTTCACACTTGATGCCGGCCTCAAGGATGTCCGCCTGATTTTGGAAGCGGCTGGCGAAGTTCACGTCCCGCTACCGTTCGCCAGCTTGATCCGGGACAAGTGTTTGGCTGCGCAGGCCCGCGGATTTGGCCAGCAGGATTGGTGTGTATTCACGGAAATCTCCAGGCTCGAGGCCGGGCAGGCGCCCCGTTGAACAACCCGCGCTGGGGAATGCAAACCACAAGCACCTTCCAACTCCCTCTCTCCCTCATATAGAATGTGAATACCTCAGCTACCCCAGGCTCGAGCCACTTAACCTATGTCGGAACGCACGTTTACCCTGGACGAAGCCCAAGAACTGTTGCCGGTCCTGGAAGGCCTGTTGCGCCAGGCCATCAGCGGCAAAAAACAGATCGAAGAGATTGACAAGGAACTCAAGGAAGTCGCCCACCGCGTCTTCCTCACCGGCGGCATGCTGCTTCCCCTGGTGCGCCTGGCCCGCCGCAAGGCGGAGCGGGAAAAATCGGCGCAGCAGGTGAAGGACGCGGTCAGCGAAATCAACGCTACCGGCGTGCAGGTGAAGGACCTCGATATCGGCCTGCTTGATTTTCCCTGCGTGGTGGACGGCCACACCGTGTTGCTGTGCTGGAAGCTGGGCGAAAAAACCATCACCCACTGGCACGGCCTGGAAGAGGGCTTTGCCGGCCGCAAGCCCATTGACGAGCGCATCCCACGCGCCAAGCCCAAACGCCAGATCTAACGGCCTTTGCCTGCGCAATCCCCGGGCTTGGCCACGTTCTTAGCCCAGGCAGCGAGGTA